>CALRMF020000132.1:0-7896 GCA_943369035.1 Curvibacter sp. AEP1-3 | reverse complement strand
CACGTAGAGCGCACCCAGTTCCCCGGCCAGCGCCTGGCCGCGCGTGTCGTCGATGTCGGCGATCACCACCGGAGCGCCCTCGCGGGCAAAGCGGCGCGCGCAGGCCGCGCCGATGCCCTGGGCGCCGCCGGTAACGAGGCAGACGCGGCCGTTCAGGCCGAAATGGATGGCGGTGGCTGCGGTGTCCATCCGCTTATCGTAGCGTCAGACCCACAGCCCTGTGCGCCCTGGGGACGGAAAACGGGCAGTCGGGGCCGCCTCAGCGGATACGGCCGAAGCTGGTACGCAGCGGATCGACACCGCCGCCGCCACGCTTGTCGCCGCCCTGGCTGTTGCCCGGACGACCCCGGCCACCGCCACCGCCGCGGTTGTTGCGGCGACCGCGCTCGCCCAGTGCATCGATGCCGGTGCGCAACGGATCGGGCTGACCGCCGTTGCCGCCCTGGCCACCGCGCCCGCCTTGCGAGCGCGGCTCGTTGCCGCGGTTGCCGCCGGCACCACGGCCCTGGCCTTGCTTGGCGCCTTGCGGCTTGCCTTGCCCCTGACGCGGGCCTTGGGACGAGCTACCCTCGGGCTTGGCCTGGCCACGCTGGCCCTGGGCCGGCTTGTTCTCACGGATGCGCTGCATCATCTCGGCGCGCGCCGCCTTGGCCGCTGCGGCCATGACCTCGCGGCTCGGCGGCTTGCCGGCACCGCCCCAGATGGTCTGGCGGCCCATGGCGATCGGTTCGGCCTTCTCGCCCGGTTCGGGGCCGAAGCCCTCGACCGGCTGGACTTCGATCTTCTGCTTGGTGAAGCGCTCGATGTCGGCCATGAAGCCTTCCTCGTCCAGGCAGACCAGGTTGACCGCCTGGCCTTCCTTGCCCGCGCGGCCGGTGCGACCGATGCGGTGCACATAGTCTTCGCTGACGTTCGGAATCTCGTAGTTCACCACGTGCGGCAGCTCGTCGATGTCGATGCCGCGCGCCGCGATGTCGGTGGCCACCAGGGCGCGGATGTCGCCGCTCTTGAAGCCGGCCAGCGCCTGGGTGCGGGCGGTCTGGCTCTTGTTGCCGTGCAGCGCCATGGCGGTGATGCCGTTCTTGTTCAGGAACTCGGCCACGCTGTTGGCGCCGAACTTGGTGCGGGTGAACACCAGCACCTGGCTCCAGTTGTGCTGCTGGATGATGTGCGCCAGCAGCGCCTTCTTCTTGCCGCGGCCGACCGGGTGGATGACCTGGGTGATGCGCTGCACCGTGGTGTTGCGCGGCGTGACCTGCACGCTCTGCGGGTTCTTCAGCAGGCCTTCGGCCAGGGCACGGATCTCGTCGCTGAAGGTGGCGGAGAACAGCAGGCTCTGCTTGTCCTTGGGCAGCAGGGCCAGCACCTTCTTCACGTCATGGATGAAGCCCATGTCCAGCATGCGGTCGGCTTCGTCGAGCACCAGCATCTGCACGGTGGACAGGTCCAGGAAACCTTGCTGCTGCAGGTCCAGAAGTCGGCCCGGGGTGGCGACCAGGATGTCCACGCCCTTCTTCAGGCGGGCGATCTGCGGGTTCATGCCCACGCCGCCGAAGACGACGGTGGAGCTCAACTGCAGGTACTTGCCGTAGGCCTGCACCGATTCTTCCACCTGGGCCGCCAGCTCGCGCGTGGGGGTGAGCACGAGGGCTCGGATGCCGGTGCCGCCCCATTTGTTCTGGGCGCTGCGGTTCATTGCCAGCCGGTGCAGCATGGGCAGCGTGAAGGCCGCGGTCTTGCCGGTGCCGGTCTGGGCGCCGCCCAGCAGGTCGTGGCCCTCGAGCACCAGCGGGATGGCCTGGGCCTGGATGGCGGTCGGGGTTTCATAGCCCTGCTCGCGCACAGCCTTCAGGATGGCCGGAGCCAGTTTCAGATCTTCAAAGTTCATGGTGATGGCGCCCATCCGGGCGCTGGGATATCGGCCTGTACGGGTGCTTGAGGCACCCAGCCAGTCAAAGGCAGATAGGGTTCAAAAGTGGGGCCGCATCGATGAGCGGGTCAAGGAAGGAGCCCACCAGCAGGTTGCTGGCGTTGCGGGCAACTGGAGCGCCGCAACGGGGTCTATTGTCGCATGCTCCGGCCTTCTGTGTCGGCCGGTGTCGAAAAGCGCTCAAATTGCCTCGACCGTAACAAGGTGTTGCTGCCATGCCGTGTGGCGATGGTCGCCGCGGACAATCAGCACTGCAACGGCCGGCGTGGCCACACCTTCCAACCAGATCCATGAGCAAGTACCTGATGCGGCGACTCGGTGTGTCGGACGACCCGACCGGCCTGCGTCCTTCGCTGCAAGACTGCATCGAGGCGGTGCTGGCGCAGTCCGACCAGCTGGTCGATGACGTGCTGCAGGGCCTGGAGGGCGCGGTCGGCAAAGGCAAGTCGAAGGTGGCACCGCTCAACTACCGCACCATCGACCAGGCTGCCGTGGCGCAGCTGCGGCGCGACGTCGAGGCCGTGCGCGCCACCTTCGGCGTGCAGCTGCGCCTGGCGATCTACCACAGCGGCACGCAGGAGATGACGCAGGCCGCGGCGGTGCGCTTCGACGACCTGCAGTTGCTGGACGAAGCCCAGATCGACGCCAACATCGAGTTTGCCCTCGCGCAGCAGGAGCTGCTGTTCGCGGTGGACGAACTGCTGCCACCGCTCAACGCCCTGGTCAGCAGCCTGCTGGGTTGGCTGACGGTGCAACCGCACCTCAACCCGCTCAAGCCCGACGCCTTTGCCCGCGCCCTGCGCGAGACCCTGCTGCAGCACGTACCTGACGAGGCGGCCCGCAGTGGGCTGATCGCCCCGGCGGCTGGCTTCCTCGGCGCCAGTCTGCGCGAGCTGTATCGGCAGCTGCTCGACTGGCTGCGCACGCAGGGAGTGGAGCCGGTGGCAGCGTCTTCGGCGTCGTCGCGGCGCAAGTCGGGCAGCAACCCGGTCAGCCGCACCTTGCTGACCCTGGGCAAGCTGCGCCGCCTGTTGTCGGGTGAGCTCGACAGCCCCGAGGAGCGCCGTGGCGTGGACAGCCGGGTGCTTGAGTTCCTGCACACGGTGCCGGCCTCAATGGAAGCGCTGGAAGAGTTGAAGATGGTCGAGCCGTTGATGAAGCGCCTGAGCCAGCGCGTGGCCCAGGCGCCGACAGCGGCAGAAGCGAAACAGGACGACAAGGAGCGCAGCCGCCGGCTCGGGCTGCAGCTGGGCGAGGAGGTGGTTCGCCTGATGCTGGAGAACCTGACCCAGGACGAGCGCCTGTTGCCGACCGTGCGGGCCCAGCTCAAGGGCCTGGAGCCGGCGCTGCTCAAGCTGGCGCAGGCCGACCCGCGTTTCTTCAGCGACCGCCGGCACCCGGCGCGCCAGCTGCTCGACAAGCTGGCCCACCGCAGCCTGGCCTATGTGGCCGAGAGCGATGCCGGTTTCGCGGACTTCCTTGCCTCGGTGGCGTCGGCGGTGCAGGCGCTGGCGGATGGTGCGGGTGAGGCGGAGGACTTTGCGCGCGTGCTGCAGTCGCTGCAGGCGCACTGGGTGGACGGCAGTGCCAGCCTGCGCCAGCGGCAGGCCGAGGCGGCGCGGGCGCTGCTGCACGCCGAGCAGCGCAATCTGCTGGCGCAGCGGCTGGCCGCCGATTTTGAGGCCCTGTTGCGGCAGCAAGCGCAGGTGCCGGAGCGTGTGGCGCAGTTCCTGTGCGGCCCCTGGGCCCAGGTGGTGGCCGAGTCGCAGCTCGCCAGCGCGGACGGCGTCGATGCCCAGGGTTATCGGGCCCTGGTGGACGACCTGCTGTGGAGCGTGCAGCTGCCGCTGGCGCGGCGCAACCGCGCGTGGCTGGCCCAGCTGGTGCCGACGCTGCTGGTGCGCTTGCGCCAGGGTCTGCAGAGCATCCGCTACCCGGAAGAGCACATCACCGCTTTCCTGGACGACCTGATTGCCCTGCACGGGCAGGCGCTGGACGGGCCGCGCCCAACAGCCCCTCAGGCTGCAACGGCCGTTGACCTGCTGCTTGACGAGGTGGCGGCCGCTGCCGCCGCGCCGCCACCCTGCGCGGCCGAGGACGAGGCCGGCGCCGGCTTCTGGGTGGCGGAGAACGAGGCCAGCGAGGCCGGTTACCTGTCCGAAGACGCCGTGGTGCCACCGGCGCCGGCTGGCGTGCTGGCGCACGACTGGAGCGTGGCCGACCTGAGCGTGGGCTGCTGGGTCGAGCTGATGCTGAACGGGCAATGGGTACGCGCCCAGCTCACCTGGGCCAGCCCGCACCGCACGCTGTTCATGTTTACCTCGGTCAGGGGGCTGGCGCACTCCATGACCCGCCGCACCATGGACCGGCTGCGCAACCGCGGCCTGATCCGGGTCGTCTCCGACGGCCACGTGGTCGACAGCGCGCTCGACGCCGTGGCGCAGGCCGCGCTGCGCAACGAGCAGGCCGACCCCGGCAACCCCGCCTGAAGCCGGCGTGCGCGTCGGCACGCCCTGCGCCCAAAGACCGGGCGGGGGATACTACGCGTTTTATCCCCCCGACAACTATTACTACATGGCTCAATACGTTTTCACCATGAACCGCCTCGGCAAGATCGTGCCGCCGAAGCGACAGATACTCAAGGACATCTCGCTGTCCTTCTTCCCCGGCGCCAAGATCGGCGTGCTGGGTCTCAACGGCTCGGGCAAGTCCACGTTGCTGAAGATCATGGCCGGCGTCGACAAGGAGTTCGAGGGCGAGGCCATGCCCATGCCGGGCATCAAGATCGGCTACCTGCCGCAGGAGCCGCAGCTCGACCCGAACGAGACCGTGCGCCAGGCCGTGGAAGGCGGCATGGGCGAGGTCAAGGCCGCCCAGGCGCGTCTGGAAGAGGTGTACGCGGCCTATGCCGACGAGAACGCCGACTTCGACGCCCTGGCCGCCGAACAGGCCAAGCTGGAAGCCATCATCGCCGCGGCCGGTGACGGTGGCGACCACCAGCTGGAGATCGCTGCCGACGCGCTGCGCCTGCCGCCCTGGGATGCCGTGATCGGCAAGCTCTCCGGCGGCGAGAAGCGCCGCGTGGCCCTGTGCCGCCTGCTGCTGTCCAAACCCGACATGCTGCTGCTGGACGAGCCGACCAACCACCTGGACGCCGAGTCGGTGGACTGGCTGGAGCAGTTCCTGCACCGCTTCTCGGGCACCGTGGTGGCCATCACCCACGACCGCTACTTCCTGGACAACGCCGCCGAGTGGATCCTGGAACTGGACCGCGGCCATGGCATTCCCTACAAGGGCAACTACAGCACCTGGCTGGAGCAGAAGGAAGCGCGTCTGGAGCAGGAGCAGCGCACCGAGGATGCCCGTACCAAGGCCATGAAGAAGGAACTGGAGTGGGCGCGCCAAAACCCCAAGGGCCGCCAGGCCAAGAGCAAGGCGCGCCTGGCCCGCATCGAGGAGCTGAGCGACTTCGAATACCAGAAGCGCAACGAGACCAACGAAATCTTCATCCCGGTGGCCGAGCGTCTGGGGACGGAAGTGATCGAGTTCGAGAACGTCTCCAAGACCTTCGGCGACCGTGTGCTGATCGACAACCTGAGCTTCAAGGTGCCCGCGGGTGCCATCGTCGGCATCATCGGCCCCAACGGCGCCGGCAAGTCGACGCTGTTCAAGATGATTGCCGGCCGTGAGCAGCCCGACAGCGGTACCGTCAAGCTCGGCAAGACCGTCAAGCTGGCTTTCGTAGACCAGACGCGCGATGACCTGGCCAACGACAAGACCGTGTGGGAAGACATCTCCGGCGGCCTGGACATCATCAACGTCGGCAAGTTCCAGATGCCCAGCCGTGCCTATTGCGGCCGCTTCAACTTCAACGGCGGCGACCAGCAGAAGAAGGTCGGCATGCTCTCCGGTGGTGAGCGCGGCCGCCTGCACCTGGCCAAGACCCTGATGCAGGGCGCCAACGTGCTGCTGCTCGACGAACCGTCCAACGACCTCGACGTGGAAACCCTGCGCGCGTTGGAAGACGCGTTGCTGGAGTACGCCGGCTCGGTGATGGTCATCAGCCACGACCGCTGGTTCCTCGACCGCATCTGTACCCACATCCTGGCCGCCGAAGGCGACAGCCAGTGGGTGTTCTTCGACGGCAATTACCAGGAGTACGAGGCCGACAAGAAGAAGCGTCTGGGTGAAGAGGGCGCGGCCCCGAAGCGCGTGCGCTTCAAGGCTCTCAAGTAAACCGTCGTCGCTGCCTGACGATCAGCTGGCCGGCCGCAGGTCTCCTGCCGCCGGCCAGTTCGTTTCCGCGACGCGCAGGCTGTCCGCGGCGCGTACCGCGTTGACCACGGCGCGGGCCGTCACCTCGGCCGCCAGTGTGGCCAGCAGCAGCATGTCGGCGTTCTTGCCGCTGGCGCCGGTCGCCAGCGCGAACAGGGTGTCGCCGTCGAGCATGGTGTGCACCGGATTGATGGCGCGCGCCAGCCCGTCGTGGCTGACCTGCGCCAGTCGCTGGGCCTGCGCCTTGCTCAGCACGGCGTCGGTGGCCACCACGCCGATGGTGGTGTTGGTGCCGGCCAGCAGGTTCTGCGGCAGCTCGCCTTGCAGCACCGCGTCGCGCGTGCCGAGCAGGTCGCGCCCATCGGCCGTGCGCGCGCCGGCGATCACCTCGCCGGTGGCCGGGTCGATCACATCGCCCACCGCATTGCAGACGATCAGCGCCGCCACCGTGATGCCATTGACGCACAGCGACGCCGTACCCAGGCCACCTCGCATGGCGCGGTCCATGCCCAGCAACTTGCCCACCAGCGCGCCGCTGCCGGCGCCCACATTGCCCTGCGCTGGCGGCTGGGTGCTCGCCGCCACGCAGGCGCGGTAGCCGGCTTGGGCGTCGGGGCGAACCCGCGCATCCCCTACACCTAGGTCGAACACCACCGCGGCCGGCACGATGGGCACCAGGCTGTAGCCGGTGGCCAGGCCGATGCCGTTCTCTTCCAGCCAGCGCATCACGCCGCTGGCCGCGTCCAGGCCCCAGGCGCTGCCGCCAGCCAGGCACACCGCATGCACCTGCTGCACCAGGTTGGCTGGCTGCAGCAGGTCGGTTTCGCGCGTGCCGGGGGCGGCGCCGCGCACATCGACGCCGGCCACCGTACCCTGTCGCGCCAGCACCACGGTGCAGCCGGTCGGGCGCTGGGGGTGGGTGTCATGGCCGACCTCGAGGCCGGTCACATCGGTCAGGCTGCCGGGGTAGGTGATGCGGGTGGTGGTGATCATGCGCGGATTATGCGCAGGCCTTCCGGCAGGCCGATGGCCCTGGCTGGTTAACTGCTGACTTCGGCTTCGACCAGCTGCGCCAGCAGGGTCAGCGATTCCTGCCAGCCGAGGTAGCAGGCCTCCAGCGGAATGGCGTCCGGCAGGCCGGTCTGCTCGATGTGCACTGCGGTGCCGCAGGACACCGGTGTCAGCACCACCGTGGTCTGCATTTCACCGGGCAGGTTGGGGTCGTCGAAGCGGTCGGTGTAGCGGATGCGTTCATTCGGCTGCAACTCGAGGTAGGTGCCACCGAAGGCGTGGCGTTGCCCGGTGGCGAAGTTGGTGAACGACATGCGGTAGCTGCCGCCGACGTGGGCGGCCATCTGCTCGACCTGCCCGGTGAATCCATGCGGCGGCAGCCATTTGACCAGGGCCTCGGGGTCGAGAAAGGCGCGGTAGATGCGCTCTGCGGGTGCGCGCAGCACGCGGTGCAGTTGGATGGTGTTGCTGGACATGGTGGCCGCTCCTGGTGGTTCTGGTGCAGTGGGGATCTGTATACTGTACAAAAATGGCGCAATTAGCGTTACGTGTGGATTTCGGTAAAATCTTGGCTTCTTCAGAGGGAAACCGAGATGCGCCAGGACCAGTTCGACAGGATACTCGCCAACCTGGCCAAGATGAGCCCCGAGCAACTCGAGGCGCTCCAGCAGGCGGCACAG
>CALRMF020000131.1:0-7918 GCA_943369035.1 Curvibacter sp. AEP1-3 | reverse complement strand
TGTGCTGGCTGCCATCGAGGCCGCGCATGAGCGCGAGATGGTGGTGATCGGCCTGACCGGCCGTGGCGGCGGCAAGATGAACCAGGCCCTGCGTGACACCGACGTGCACATTTGCGTGCCGCACGAACGCACCGCGCGCATCCAGGAAGTCCACATCCTCGCCCTGCATTGCATCTGCGATGCGGTCGACGCCCAATTGCTTGGAGAACAGGAATCCCCGACATGAACGCTGTCCGTCAATTTGGTCTGAACGTCGTGCTGGCCGTCACCCTGGCCGCCAGCCTCAGCGCTTGCGCGCCGGTGGTGGTCGGCGGTGCCGTGGTGGGCAGCCTGGTGGCGGTGGACCGCCGCACCTCGGGGGCCCAGCTGGAAGACGAGGGCATCGAGCTGCGCGCAGCCACTCGCATCCGCGAGAACCTGGGCGATCGTGCACACATCAACGTCACCAGCTACAACCGCCAGGTGCTGCTGACCGGCGAAGTGCCGACGGCGCAGGACAAGCAGCTGGTCGAGCAGGTGGTGTCGCGCGTCGAGAACGTGCGCGTGATCGTCAACGAGCTTGGCGTCATGGGCAACTCCTCGTTCACCCAGCGCTCCTCCGACACGCTGGTGACCGGCAAGGTCAAGGCCGGTCTGGTCGATGCGCGTGACCTGTATGCCAGTGCCTTCAAGGTGGTGACCGAGCGCGGCGTGGTCTACCTGATGGGCCGCGTGACGCAGCGCGAGGCTGACCGGGGCACCGACATCGCCCGCAGTGTCAGCGGCGTGCAGAAGGTGGTGCGTGTGTTCGAGATCATCAGCGAAGAGGAACTGCAGGCCCTGCTGCCCAAGCCGGCGGAAAACGAAAAGAAGAAGTGAGTTCTCCGCGAATAAAAAAGGCGCCTCGCGGCGCCTTTTTTATTTCAGTCGTTTGATCAGACTGGAAGTGTCCCAGCGGTTGCCGCCCATCTTCTGGACGTCGGCGTAGAACTGGTCCACCAGGGCCGTGACCGGCAGGCGCGAGCCGTTGCGCTTGGCCTCCTCCAGCACCAGGCCGAGGTCCTTGCGCATCCAGTCGACGGCGAAGCCGAACTCGAACTGGTCGGCCACCATGGTCTTGCCGCGGTTGTCCAGCTGCCAGCTCTGGGCTGCGCCCTTGCCGATGACGTCGAGCACCTGCAGCATGTCCAGGCCGGCGTTCTGGCCGAAGGCGATGGCCTCGCTCAGACCCTGCACCAACCCGGCGATGCAGATCTGGTTCACCATCTTGGTCAGCTGGCCGGCGCCGCTCGCGCCCATCAGGGTGAAGGCGCGCGAGAAGGCCATGGCCACCGGCTGCGCCGCCTCGAAGGCCTTGGCGTCGCCGCCGCACATCACAGTCAGCATGCCGTTCTGGGCGCCAGCCTGGCCGCCCGAGACGGGCGCGTCGACGAACTGCAGACCGATCTGACGCGCGGCGGTAGCCAGTTCGCGTGCCACATTGGCCGAGGCGGTGGTGTGGTCGACGAAGATGGCGCCCGGTGCCATGCCGGCAAAGGCGCCGTTGGCGCCCAGGGTGATGCTGCGCAGGTCGTCGTCATTGCCGACGCAGGCGAAGACGAGATCGGCCCCGGCGGCGGCTTCGCGTGGGGTGGCCGCATGCTGGCCGCCAAATTCTGCTGCCCAGGCTTGGGACTTGGCCGGTGTGCGGTTGTAGACCGTGACCGAGTGGCCAGCGCGCGCCAGGTGGCCGGCCATGGGGTAGCCCATGACGCCCAGGCCGAGAAAGGCGACCTTGCGTGCCGGCGTCGATTCATAGGTTCTTGTATTGATGCTGCTCATGTGTGTCTCCGTGAGGTGGGGTGCGGGGCGCAACGCCTGCGGGCACGCCAGGCGTGCCGTGGCCGCCGTCCGGCGAAGTCCAATGGTACGTGACCTGTGTGGGGAATCACTGACGCGCGCCGCAAAACAGCCCTGACCGACAGGATGAGAAGCGGCTGCCGGCTAGACGATGGCCAGGTTTTCCGTGCCGGCGCTCAGGTCCTGCGATTTGCCGCGCTGGCTGTTGAGCTTGATCTGCAGACGCAGGTCGTTGAGCGAGTCGGCGTTGCGCAGCGCGTCCTCGTAGGTGATGACGTTGGCCTCGTACAGGTCGAACAAGGCCTGGTCGAAGGTCTGCATGCCGAGGTTGCGGCTCTTTTTCATGATCTCCTTGATCTCGGCGATCTCGCCCTTGAAGATCAGGTCTGACACCAGCGGCGTGTTGAGCATGATCTCCACCGCTGCGATGCGGCCCTTGCCGTCCTGCTTGGGGATCAGGCGTTGCGAGATCAGGGCGCGCAGGTTGAGCGACAGGTCCATCAGCAGCTGCGGCCGGCGTTCCTCGGGGAAGAAGTTGATGATGCGGTCCAGCGCCTGGTTGGCGCTGTTGGCGTGCAGCGTGGCCAGGCACAGGTGGCCGGTCTCGGCAAAGGCCACCGCGTGCTCCATGGTCTCGCGGTCGCGGATCTCGCCCATCAGGATGACATCAGGCGCCTGACGCAGCGTGTTCTTCAGCGCGATCTCCCAGTTGTCGGTGTCCAAGCCCACTTCACGCTGGGTGACGACGCAGTTCTTGTGCGGATGCACGAACTCCACCGGGTCTTCGATGGTGATGATGTGGCCGTAGGAGTTCTCGTTGCGCCAGTCCACCATGGCCGCCAGCGTGGTCGACTTGCCGGAGCCGGTGGCACCCACCAGGATGCACAGGCCGCGCTTGGCCAGCGCCACTTCCTTCAGCACCTGCGGAACGCCCAAGGTGTCGATGGTCGGCAGCAGGGACGGGATGACACGCAGCACCATGCCGACCTTGCCCTGCTGCACGAAGGCGTTGGCGCGAAAGCGCCCGATGCCCGGTGGCGAGATGGCGAAGTTGCATTCCTTGCTGCGCTCGAACTCGGCCACCTGCTTGTCGTTCATGATCGAGCGCGCCAGCGCCAAGGTGTGGGCGCCGGTCAGCGGCTGCGGCGACACCTTGGTCACCTTGCCATCGACCTTGATTGCCGGCGGAAAGTCAGCCGTGATGAACAGGTCGCTGCCGTTGCGGCTGACCATCAGCTTGAGCAGATCGTTGATGAATTTGGTGGCTTGATCGCGCTCCATGAGAGCACCTCCTTCTTCAGCGTATGGTTTCGCAAGACGGGAAACACCGCAGGACCGGCTGTGCCGGACTGCTGGTGTTGCCCCCTGCAAGGGGGGTGGCGGCTACGCGCAGCGAGCAAGCCTGGGGGTGTGCCATATCTACCCGGGGAAGTTTTCCGGAATCTTGGCCTTGCTGCGCGCCTCGGCCGCACTGACGACGTTGCGCTTGACCAGCTCGGTCAGGTTCTGGTCCAGCGTCTGCATGCCGACGCTGTTGCCGGTCTGGATGCTGGAGTACATCTGCGCCACCTTGGCTTCGCGGATCAGGTTGCGGATGGCCGGTGTACCGATCATGATCTCGTGCGCCGCGACGCGGCCGCTGCCGTCCTTGGTCTTGAGCAGGGTCTGCGAGATCACCGCCTGCAGCGATTCCGACAGCATGGCGCGCACCATCTCCTTCTCTTCGGCCGGGAAGACGTCGATGATGCGGTCGATGGTCTTGGCCGCGCTCGAGGTGTGCAGGGTGCCGAATACCAGATGGCCGGTTTCGGCCGCCGTCATGGCCAGGCGGATGGTTTCCAGGTCGCGCATCTCGCCCACCAGGATGGCGTCCGGGTCTTCGCGCAGCGCCGACTTCAGCGCATTCGCAAAGGACAGCGTGTGCGGGCCGACCTCGCGCTGGTTCACCAGGCATTTCTTCGACTCGTGCACGAACTCGATCGGGTCTTCCACCGTCAGGATGTGGCCGTATTCGGTTTCGTTCAGGTGGTTGATCATGGCTGCCAGCGTGGTCGACTTGCCCGAGCCGGTGGGGCCGGTCACCAGCACCAGGCCGCGCGGCTTGAGCGCCAGGTCGCCGAAGATCTTGGGTGCATTGAGCTGCTCCAGCGTCAGGATCTTGCTCGGGATGGTGCGGAACACCGCGCCGGCGCCGCGCTGGTGGTTGAAGGCGTTGACGCGGAAACGCGCCAGGCCGTCGATCTCGAAGGAGAAGTCGACCTCCAGGAACTCCTCGTAGTTCTTGCGCTGGGTGTCGTTCATGATGTCGTACACCATGGCGTGCACCTGCTTGTGGTCCAGCGGTTCGACGTTGATGCGGCGCACGTCGCCGTGCACGCGGATCATGGGCGGCAGGCCGGCCGAGAGGTGCAGGTCGGAGGCCTTGTTCTTGACGCTGAAGGCCAGCAATTGGGTGATGTCCACGTATCCCTCTTTAGCTCGAGAATTCTTTTGGTACGCTAGGCGCTCAGGCCCGCCGCCTTCGCCGTGAGTGGCGAGCGACGCTGCAACGATTATGACCACGATTGCCACCCAGCTCCAGACCGTTCGTGCCCGCATCGCCGCCGCATGTCTTGCGGCGGGGCGCGACCCGCAGGCCGTGCGTCTGCTCGCGGTGTCCAAGACCTTCGGCCCCGAAGCCGTGGCCGAGGCCTATGCGGCCGGGCAGACGGCCTTCGGTGAAAACTACATCCAGGAGGCGGTGGAGAAGATGGCCGCGCTCAGCCACCTGCCGCTGGAGTGGCACTGCATCGGCCCGATCCAGAGCAACAAGACGCGGCTGGTGGCGCAGCACTTTGCCTGGGCCCATACGGTGGACCGGCTCAAGATTGCGCAGCGGTTGAGCGAGCAGCGACCGCCCGAGCTGCCGCCGCTGCAGGTCTGCATCCAGGTCAATGTCGATGGCGGTCCCACCAAGTCCGGCGTGGCGCCAAATGAAGCGCTGGGACTGGCACGCGAGGTCGCTGCCTTGCCACGCCTGTGCCTGCGCGGGCTCATGTGCATTCCGGAGCCTGCTCCTGATTTTGAAGCGTCCTGCGCCGTATTCATGCGGGCCAAGGCCTTGTTTGACCAAGTGAATGAGGCCGGCTTGCAGCTCGACACCCTGTCCATGGGCATGACGGCCGACCTGGAGGCCGCCATCCACGCCGGCAGCACCCTGGTGCGCGTGGGTACGGCCATCTTCGGCGGCCGCAGCTACGCCAAGGCATGAGCGCAACGCAAGGCGGCACGGCACGCATGAGCCTGCTGACCGTGCTGCGCGACACCGCGCGGCCGCCGTTCCTGTTGCTGACGCTGGTCTGCCTGCTGCTGGGCCTGGCCACGGTCTGGGTACCGGGCCACGCGCTGGATGCTGTGTTGCTGGCCAAGGTGGTGCTCGGGGCAGTCTGCGCCCACATCAGCGTCAACATGCTCAACGAGTACGCCGACTTCCGCAGCGGCCTGGACGCCATCACCCAGCGCACCCCCTTCTCCGGTGGCAGCGGCGCGCTGCCGGCGCAGCCGCAGCGGGCTCCGGCGGTGTTGCTGGCCGGCCTGCTGGCGCTGGGCGTGACTGTGGCGGTGGGGCTGGAGCTGCTCTACCTGCGCGGCTGGGTGCTGCTGCCGATTGGTCTGGCCGGTGTGCTGCTGGTGCTGCTGTACACGCCGTGGATCAACCGCCACCCCTGGCTGTGCCTGCTGGCGCCGGGTCTGGGTGTCGGCCCGCTGATGGTGGTGGGCACGCATCTGGCCCTGGGCGGTCACGAGCTGCGGACGGCGCTGGCCGCTTCCTGGGTGCCGGGCTGCCTGGCCAGCGCGCTGCTGCTGCTCAACCAGTTCCCCGACCGCGAGGCCGACCTGCGGGTGGGCCGGCGCAACCTGGTCATCGTGCACGGCCGGCCGTGGGCCGCGCGGCTGGTGCTGGTGCTGCATGCGTTGGCAGCCGTGGGACTGCTGGCATTCGTGCTGTTGCGCTGGCTGCCGCCGGCCAGCCTGTGGGGGCTGGCGCCGATGCTGCTGGCCTGGCCCATGGGGCGCGGGCTGCTGCGCCACAACGATGTGCCCGAGCAGCTGCTGCCGGCCATGGCGCGTAATGTGCAGGTGGTGCTGGGTGCCCCGGCGGCCATGGCGGTCGGGATGCTGCTCTCGGCCGCCTGAGCGTGCCACGCGGACGGGCGGTTAGCGGCGGGCGAACAGCCGGGCCACCAGTTCGGCCACCAGTGCTGCCGTGTGCTGGTGCGTATCGAGCAGTGGGTTGAGTTCCACCACGTCCAGCGAGCCCAGCCGGCCGCTGGCGGCAATCAAGTCCATGCAACGCTCGGCCTGCGCCCGTGTCATGCCACCGGTCACCGCCGTACTGACGGCCGGTGCGATGCCGGGGTCGAGCACATCGACGTCAAAGCTCACGTGCAGATGGGTGTGCTCGTCCAGCCCGTCCAGCGCGCGCGCCATGACAGCGTCGATCCCTTGCGTCTGCAACGTCGCCATGCCCACCACCTGCAGGCCGAGCTGCTGCACGAGATCGGCCTCGCCGGGGTCGACGCTGCGCACGCCCAGCAGACGCACCGCCTCCGGCTCCAAGGCCGGCACATGGCTGCTCAGGCCGGTCAGCGCGGCCGGGCCGACGCCGCGCAGGCAGGCCAGCGGCATGCCGTGCAGGTTGGCGCTCGGGCTGGTGCGCCGGCTGTTGCAGTCGGCGTGGGCATCGAGCCAGAGCACGCGCAGGTGCTGGCCGGTGGCGCGGCAATGGCGCGCCACGGCGCTGAGCGAACCGATGGCCAGGCTGTGGTCGCCGCCCAGCAGCAGCGGCAACTGGCCTTCTGCCAGTGCCGTCGCCACCGCTGCCTGCACGGTGCGGGCCCAGGCGCTGACCTCGTACAGGTGGCGGTAGCCGTCCTGGGCTGGTTGTTGCGGGTTGGTTGGTCCCTGCAGGTCGCCACGGTCCAGTACCGCGAGGCCCCTGGCCCGCAGCTCGGCCACCAGACCGGCCGAGCGCAAGGCCGCCGGGCCGCGTTCGCTGCCGAGGCGGCTGGCCCCGGCGCTGCTGGGGGCGCCGAGCAGGGCGATCCCGTGCTTCAATGCGGCTTGCATGAGCGTCATTGTGCGGGAGACACAGCATGTTCCGAGACCGGACCGAGGCGGCCAGCCAGCTGGCCGACAAGCTGAAGAGCTACCAGGGGCAGCATCCGCTGGTACTGGCCATTCCGCGCGGCGCGGTGCCGATGGCGCGGCTGATTGCCGAACGGTTGAAGGGGGATTTTGACGTCGTGCTGGTGCGCAAACTGCGCGCGCCCTGGCAATCGGAGCTGGCCATCGGCTCGGTGGACGAAAGCGGCTGGACCTACCTGGCGCCCTTTGCCGAGTCTGCGGGTGGCGACGCGGCCTACCTCGAGAAGGAAAAGCGCAAGCAGCTGGAGACCATCCGCCAACGCCGCGCTCAGTACACGCCGCTGCGGCCGCACATTGACCCGGCCGGCCGCACCGTCATCGTGGTGGATGACGGTCTGGCCACCGGCGCCACCATGATCGCCGCCCTGCACGGCTTGCGCCAGCAGAAGCCCGCCAAGCTGGTCTGCGCGGTGCCGGTGGCCCCGCCCGAAACGGTGGAGAAGGTGCGCGAGCTGGCCGACGAGGTGGTGTGCCTGGCCACCCCCGAGTTCTTCCAGGCGGTAGGCCAGTTCTACCGCGATTTCCCGCAGGTCGAAGACGAAGACGTCATCGCACTCCTGAAAGCGGACTAGCTTTCAGTGATCCGGACGGCGTGAGGTAACCCAACCCGGAGCGCCGTGCGAACTGGCGTACCAAACGCCCCAACCGGGAAACGCCGTGGAACCGGCTCGGCCGGGCTACTGGCGTTGCCCCCTTGAGGGGGGTGGCGTAGCGACACGAAGTGCGCGCAGCCTGGGGGTGTTCGTCAGACCCCCCGCAAGTGATGACTGAACCAGCCCGCCGCCAGGCGCGCCACCTCTTCCAGCGTGCCTGGTTCCTCGAACAGGTGCGTGGCACCCGGCACCACCACCAGGTCCTTGGTGCACGGCAGCCGCTGCAGCGCTTCCTGGTTGAGCTCCAGTACCTCCGGGTC
>CALRMF020000130.1:0-8098 GCA_943369035.1 Curvibacter sp. AEP1-3 | reverse complement strand
AGAGCGTGACCGAGTCGAAGGCGGTCGACAGCCGCTTGGCCGGCATGCCTTCGCTCAGCAGCTTGAAGCGGCGGTTGGTGCGGAAGGGGTCACCCTCGCCGGCGAACATGCGCGTCGGGTCCTCGTTCTCGCGCTTGAAAGCAAAGGTACCGGCGGTGTAGGGGTAGCTGCCGGGCACGTTGTCGAGCATCAGCCACTTGAGGATTTCGCCGTGGTCTTCGTACTTGGGCAGTACCACCTTGCGGATGGTGGTACCGGACAGCGACTTGACGGTCAGCGCGGTGCGGATTTCCTTGTCGCGGATCTTTACTACGTACTCGTCGCCCGCGTAGGCCTTCTGCATCTCCGGCCACTGTGCCAGCAACTTGCGCTCGGCCACGCCCAGCCGCTCCTCACGCTCGCAAGCCAGGTCGAGCGCCGCCTGCGCGGCCCGGGCCTTGCCAGGCTTGCCAACTTCCAGCATGACGGCCGCTGCGCGTAACTGCTGGATCTCACGCGCCAGGTGCGCCTGCGTCTGCGCGCGGCGCTTGTAGCCGCGCACCGTGTCCGCAATCTCGGCCAGGTAGCGCGTGCGGCTCCCGGGCACGATCTGGGTCTGGTTGCTGCTGTGGCGCACCGACACCTCAGGCAACAGGGCAGGCCCCAGCGCCAGACCCAGGCCAGCCAGCCTGGGCTTGAGCGCCTGGTACAGCGCCGTAACGCCGTCGTCATTGAAGCGCGACGCCATGGTGCCGAACACCGGCATCGCCTCGGGCGGCGTGCTCCAGGCCTCGCGGTTGCGCTGCACCTGCTTGGCCACGTCGCGCAGCGCATCGCTGGCGCCCTTGCGGTCGAACTTGTTGATGGCCACGAACTCGGCGAAGTCGAGCATGTCGATCTTCTCCAGCTGGCTGGCGGCGCCGAACTCGGGCGTCATGACGTACATCGGTACGTCGACATGCGGCACGATGGCCGCGTCGCCCTGGCCAATGCCCGAGGTCTCGACAATGATGAGGTCAAAGCCGGCACACTTGGCGGCCGCCAGCACATCGGGCAAGGCGGCGCTGATCTCGCTGCCGAAGTCGCGTGTGGCCAGGGAACGCATGAAGACCCGCGAACCGTGCTGCCAGGGTGCGATGGCGTTCATGCGGATGCGATCGCCCAGCAGCGCGCCGCCGCTCTTGCGACGCGAGGGGTCGATGCTGATCAGCGCCACGCGCAGGCTGTCGCCCTGGTCGAGCCGCAGGCGGCGGATCAACTCGTCCGTCAGCGAAGACTTGCCGGCACCGCCGGTACCGGTGATGCCGAGCACCGGCACCTGGCGGTTGGCGGCCTGGGCCCGCAGCTGCTCGACCAGTGTCGCATCCGCCTTGCCGTTCTCCAGCGCGGTGATCAGTTGTGCCAGGGCACGCCAGGCCATCTCGCCATGCCCCTGGATGGCGTCCAGCGTCTTGGGCGCATGCACGCTCAAGTCCTGGTCGCAGCGCATCACCATCTCGCCGATCATGCCGGCCAAGCCCATGCGCTGCCCGTCTTCCGGGCTGTAGATGCGCGCCACGCCATAGTCCTGCAACTCGCGGATCTCGGGCGGCACGATGACGCCGCCGCCGCCGCCGAACACCTGGATGTGCTCACCGCCACGCGCCTTGAGCAAGTCCACCATGTACTTGAAGTATTCGACATGCCCGCCCTGGTAGGAGCTGATGGCGACGCCCTGCACGTCCTCCTGCAGGGCGGCCGTCACGACCTCGTCCACGCTGCGGTTGTGCCCCAGGTGGATGACCTCGGCTCCCATACTCTGCAGGATGCGTCGCATGATGTTGATGGCGGCATCGTGGCCGTCGAACAGGCTGGCCGCGGTGACGAAGCGCACCTTGTGCTTGGGGCGGTAATTGGCCAGGGCCTGGTACTCGGCAGACAGATCGGTCATGACTCGGACTCCTCGGTGCGCGCGGCCGTCGTCGCGGCCGCCGTGTGATGTACGTCACCCAATTGACGTTTACGTAAACGTCAATCTTACCGTCTTTCCAAAGAAATAGGGGCGCTTGCGCGCCCCTTTGCTTCGATCATCCGCCGAGCTTATTTGTACAGCACCTGCGGCAGCCACATGCCGATGCCCGGGAAGTTGTACAGCAGGATGATGGCCAGCACCTGGATGCCCATGAAAGGCAACATGCCGGCAAAGATCTGGTTCAACGTCACGTGCGGCGGGCTGACACCCTTCAGATAGAACGCCGCCATCGCCACCGGGGGCGAGAGGAAGGCGGTCTGCAGGTTCAGCGCCACCAGCAGGCCGAAGAACAACGGATCGACGCCGAAGTTGTCCAGCAGCGGAATGAAGATCGGCATGAAGATCACGATGATCTCGGTCCACTCCAGCGGCCAGCCGAGGATGAAGATGATGACCTGGCTCAGGATCAGGAACTCGGTCTTGCTCAGGTTCATCGACATGACCCAGTTCTCCACCAGCTCCTGGCCACCCAGCAGGGCAAACGCCGCGGAGAAGATGGCCGAGCCGACGAACAGCCAGCACACCATGGCCGAGGTCTTGGCGGTCAGGAACACGCTTTCCTTGACCACCTGCAACGTGAGTTGTTTGTAGGCAGCAGCCAGCAGGAAGCCGCCCAGCGCCCCGACCGCGGCGGCCTCGGTCGGCGTGGCCAGGCCCATCACGATGGAGCCCAGCACCGCCAGAATCAGCACCAGCAGCGGGAAGAAGCTGGTCAGCAGCATCTTGAACACTTCCAGCCGGGTGAAGCTCAGCGTAGCATAGAACACGGCCAGCGCGGCAGCACCAACGCCAAGCCCAATCCAGAAGCCGGTCGGCGCCGGTTTGGTGGTCGGCGCCTCCTGCGCCGGCGTTTCGGCGGCCGGCGTGGCAGGTGCAGCCGGGGCGGCAGCGGGCTCCTTGGCGGCTCCCGGAGGCTCCTGCACGCCCTCGTCCTTGGCACCCGGAGGTTCCTTCACGCCATCGTCGTCCTCGGCACCGGGAGGCGCCTGCAGTCCGTCGGCGTCCTCCTGGGACTCCTCGGCATCGGAGTCGCCCATGGCCTGCAGGCTCACCGTCTCTTCCACCGGCGGCACGGTGGTCACACTGGAATAGCTCCAGAGGGAGACAAACGCAAACAGCACCAGCGGCGCCAGCACCACGGCGAGTTGCTTGAGGATGTAGGCCGTCGGCACATCCTGGTTGCGCTGGCCCTTGAGGGCATTCAGCAGCGCCGGCAGTGCCCGCGAAGCGTGCGACGGGGCTACTTTTTCGAGCAACGGCGGCAGCGGCACGTAGCGCTCGGCCTCCGACAGCGGCGGTGCCATCTCAGGCTTGAGCTTGGCCACGATGATCACGTAGCCGATGTACAGGCCGGCCAGCATGAGTCCGGGGAAGAAGGCGCCGGCATAGAGCTGCACCACCGATACGCCGGCAGTGGCGCCATAGACGATCAGCATCACCGAGGGCGGAATCAGGATACCCAGGCAGCCGCCGGCGGTGATGGCGCCGGCCGACATCTTGACGTCGTAACCGGCACGCAGCATCTGCGGGAGAGCCAGCAGCCCCATGAGCGTGACCACCGCGCCGACGATGCCGGTGGCGGTGGCAAACACGGCACAGGTCACGAGCGTGGCCACCGCCAGCGCGCCGGGCAGGCGCACCAGCGCGAGGTGCAGGCTGCGGAACAGTTTTTCGATCAGGTTGGCGCGCTCGACGAGGTAGCCCATGAACACGAACAGCGGGATCGAGATCAGCACGTCGTTGCCCATGACCTTGAACGCCGAGGAGACCATCAGGTCCAGCGTCTTCTGCGTGTTTTCCTCGTACGCAATCCAGGTGAAGATCATGCCCATGCCCATGAGGGTGAAGGCAGTGGGGAAGCCCAGCATGATGGCCACGACCACCAGGGAGAGCATGAGCAGGCCGATGTGGCCGTTGGTAACCTTGTCGGCACCGATCAGCATCGCCAGCGCGCCGGCGATGATCAACGCCATCAGGCCGAAGCCGAACCAGAGTTCTTTCTTGATTTTCATTTGTGGGCGCCTTCCTTGGTGACGTACTTGTCCAGCGCCTGGATGTCTTCGTCTTTCACGTGGACCATTTCCTTGAGCTTCTCCACGTCAACCTCTTCCACATCCTCCTCGCGCGAGGGCCACTCGCCGGTGCGGATGCAGATGATGCAGCGGATGATCTCGACGATGCCTTGCAGCAGCAGGATGCCGCCCGACAGCGGGATGATGAACTTGAACGGGTAGATCGGCAGCGGCTCGGCAGAGAAGGTCTGCTCGCGGATGGCCAGCGACTCGCCGAAGTAGATCCAGCCGGCGTAGGTCAGCGCGGTGATGCCGGGCAGGAAGAAGACGAAGTACAGGATCAGGTCAATCGTGGCCTGGGTGCGAGGCTCGAAGAAGCCGTAGAGCACGTCGCCGCGCACGTGGCCATTCTTGGACAGGGTGTAGGCGCCGGCCGTCATGAACAGCGTGCCGTACATCATGATCTGGAAATCAAGCATCCACGCGTGCGGCTTGTTGAGCACATAACGCGAGAACACTTCCCAACTGATCATCAGGGTCAGGATCAGCGCGGTCCAGGAGAAGACCTTGCCAATGAAGGTGGACAGACGATCCACCGAGAGGAGTAAATTCTGCATTTACTTTCCTGCTTGTTATCAATATTTCAAAACACTGAGGGCGCCACGGCGGATGCCGCGGCGCCCTCAGGGAGGGAGACCTGGATTTTACCGTTCGGTCAATCAGGCCTTTTTAGCCTTCTTGCCGAAGTAGTGGTTGGCGGCCATCTTGAAGTCGACCGTGTAGTCATTCCACCACTGGGTGGTGCGCTCGGCGTAGGCGCGCTGGGAATCGAGCACCTTCTTGAACAACGCGTTCTCGCCCCCCTTCTTGGCCATGATCTTGTCCCAGGAGTCGAGCTGCGCCTGCAGCACGGCGTTCGGGGTCTTCCAGAACTTGACACCGGCCTTCTTGAGCTCGACATAGTCCTTGGAGTTGCGGTCAGCCGCCTTCCAGCTCATGTCGGCGCTGGCGGCCTGCACAGCGTATTCGATGATGGCCTTGAGTTCGGCCGGCAGTGCGTTGAGCTTGCCCTTGTTGAACAGGATCTCGAACTGCTCGCCAGACTGGTGGAAGCTCTGCAGCATGCAGTTCTTGACCACGTCGGGGAAGCCCAGCAGACGGTCGGAAGAAGCGTTGTTGAACTCGGCGCCATCGATCAGGCCGCGGTCCAGCGCCGGAACGATTTCACCGCCCGGCAGCGGGTTCACGGCAGCGCCCATGTCGGTGTACATGTCAACAGCCAGGCCCACGGTGCGGAACTTGGTGCCCTTGACGTCGGCCACCTTGGTGATCGGCTTCTTGAACCAGCCGAAAGGCTGGGTCGGCATCGGGCCGTACAGGTAGGACACCACGTCCATGTTGATGGACTTGTAGATTTCTTCCAGCAGGGCCTTGCCGCCGCCGTAGTAGTGCCAGGCCAGCAGCAGGTTGGGGTCCATACCGAAGGACGGGCCGGAGCCCCACAGGGCCAAGGCCGAGTTCTTGCCGTAGTGGTAGGCCACGACGCCATGACCGCCGTCGAGCGTGCCCTTGTTGACGGCTTCCAGCAACTGGAAGGCCGGCACCACGGAACCGGCGGGCAACACCTCGATCTTCAGCTTGCCGCCGGACATGTCATTGACCTTCTTGGCGAAGTCGGTGGCGTACTCGTGGAAGATGTCCTTGGACGGCCAGGTACTCTGGAAGCGCAGGGTGGTGGCGGTCTGGGCGGTTGCGACCATGGGTGCCGACATGGCACCGGCAGCCAGGGCGGCGCCCTTGAGCAGACTACGACGTGGGGTTTTGTTATCGATCACGGTTCTCTCCGGTTGTAGAAAAGTTAATGCGTTTGCATAGCATCTGCGGCGTGATTCTCACCCGTTTGCGCACCTCCAAGACCTAGGGGTTTTCACCAATCGCAGGCAGCGGCACCGCTATCTTTCTCAGTTTGAGTCACTCCGCCGCCTGCGGGCCCTGCCGACCGCAGACGGGAAATCCTTTAGAGTTCGGCTTGCGCACCTTCGCTGTCGCTGTCTGCGCCCGCCATGAATCCCATCCAGCTTTTCGACCCGCCTTCCTGCACCTACACCTATATCCTGTTTGACGAGGTCTCCCGGGACGCGCTCATCATCGACCCGGTAGACGATCAGCTCGCTCGCGATCTGCAGACCTTGCGCGAATACGGGCTCAAGCTGCTTTGGGTCGTTGAGACACACGCGCATGCCGACCACATCACCAGTGCCGGCCTGTTGGCCGAACATACCGGCGCCCAGACGACCGCACCGCAGGCTTGCGGCATACACACCGCGGCGGTCCAGTTGACGCACGGCAGCGAGCTCGCTTTTGGCAGCCAGGTTCTCCGTGCCCTGCATACGCCGGGGCACACGGCCGGCAGCATGTGCTATGTCTGGGACGCTCCGGGCCAGCGCCACGTCTTCACAGGTGACACCCTGCTGATCAAGGGCTGCGGGCGCACAGACTTCCAGTCGGGCAGTGCGGAGGCCCTGTACCACAGCCTGACGCAGGTTCTTTTCGCGCTGCCGGATGACGCCGTGGTCTGGCCCGGTCACGACTATCAGGGGCGCCGTCATTCGACCATCGGCGCGGAGAAGGCCACCAACCCCCGCATCGCCGGCAAATCCCTGGCCGAGTTCAAGGCCATCATGGATGGACTGAATCTACCCAAGCCGGAGCGAATCGATGAGGCCGTGCCAGCCAACCTCAACTCCGGACTGCGGCATGACGTCGACGGCGCAACACTCATGCAACCCCGCGCCGCCGCAGGCTACGCCGGTGACGTATCGCCCCAGCTGGCTTATGCATGGTGGCAATCCGGCGACGCCGTGCTGATTGATGTTCGCACCGATGCCGAGCGCGAATGGGTCGGCTTCGTTCCCGGCGCGGTCGGCCTGGCGTGGAAGCAGTGGCCAGGCATGGCGCTGAACCCCGGGTTTGACGGTGCATTGCGTGCCGCGGTTCCCGCCGGCAAGAAGGCGCTGCTGCTGTGCCGCAGCGGCGTGCGCTCAATCGCAGCCGCGCGGCGGGCCACCGAGCTCGGTATAGAAGCCTACAACGTCCTGGAGGGCTTTGAAGGCGACCCGGACGAGCATGCCCATCGCGGCCACCGGGGCGGTTGGCGCTATCGCGGCCTGCCCTGGCGCCAGGGATAGATCGCCGGCAACCCTGATAATGTGACACTTCTCTTTGCACCATGACTTTCCTGGCCATCGACGTCGGCAACACGCGCCTGAAATGGGCCCTCTACGAGACCCCCCGGCCCGGCGCCCGGCTGTTGGCGCAAGGCGCGGAGTTCCTCGACAACATTGACAAACTCGCAGAAGGAGCCTGGGCCACGCTGCCCGCGCCAAGCTGCATGCTGGGCTGTGTCGTGGCCAGCGATGCCGTCAAGCACCGCGTCGAAGATCAGATGGAACTGTGGGACGTGACGCCGCAATGGGTCGTCTCCAGCAACCAGGAGGCAGGGCTGGTCAATGGCTACGATCATCCCGCCCGCCTGGGTCCGGATCGCTGGGTCGCCATGATCGGCGCCTGGCACCGAATGCTCGCCATGGGTCCCGCTCGCCCCATCGTGGTCGCCATGGTGGGCACGGCGGTGACCGTCGAAGCCATCGACGCCAGCGGCCGGTTTCTGGGTGGATACATCCTTCCGGGCCATGGCATCATGTTGCGAGCCTTGGAATCCGGCACGGCCGGACTGCATGTGCCAACCGGCGAGGTTCGCCCCTTCCCGACGAACACCAGCGACGCCTTGACCAGCGGCGGCACCTACGCCATTGCCGGCGCCATGGAGCGCATGGTGCAGCACCTGCGACAGCACTGCGGCGCCGAGCCTTGGTGTGTCATGGCCGGGGGAGCGGGCTGGAAGATGGCCCCCAGCCTCGCCATGCCCTTTGAACTTGTGGACACCCTGATCTTTGATGGCCTGTTGCAGATTGCCGCTGGCCGCGGTTTCGGCAGACAGCCGGTTTAGTCTTCCGGCGCCAGCCAGGCCTCCACGAGCCGGACCCAGTAGGTGGCGCCCAGTGGAATCAACTCGTCGTTGAAGTCGTAGCTCGGG
>CALRMF020000129.1:0-8144 GCA_943369035.1 Curvibacter sp. AEP1-3 | reverse complement strand
TCAATGTGCCCGGCCATGTGAACGTCGACTTCGAGGACGTACGCACCGTGATGGGCGAGCCTGGCAAGGCCATGATGGGCACTGCCGTGGCCAATGGGCCGGACCGCGCCCGCATCGCTGCCGAGCAGGCCGTGGCCTGCCCGCTGCTCGAAGGCATTGACCTCTCCGGCGCCAAGGGCGTGCTGGTGCTGATCACCGCCGCCAAGGGCAGCCTCAAGCTGTCGGAGTCCAAGCTGGCGATGAACACCATTCGCGCCTATGCCTCGCCGGACGCGCATGTGATCTACGGCACCGCCTACGACGACGCGCTGGGCGACGACATCCGCGTCACCGTGGTGGCCACCGGCCTGTCGCGCCAGGGCATGCGTCGCACCGCGCCGCCGCTGCAGGTGCTGCGTACCGGTACCGACAACGTGCCCTTCCAGGTGCCCACGCTCAGCACGCCGGTGGGCGGTGTGACCGCGCCTGCCGCGGGTGCCGGCATGATGGCACCCCCGGTGGCGCCAGCGGTACCGCAGCCGGACTACCAGACCATGGCCACGCCCAGCGTCTGGCGCACCAACCGCACCCAGGCTGCGGCCAAGGTGGATGCGCTGTCGTCGGGCGGCATGGACGATTTCGAGATTCCGGCCTTCCTCCGCAAACAAGCCGATTGAGGATGTTTGCCCACACGGTCGCCCATCGCGTGTGGCTTCCCCCCCCGAGGGGGCAGCGCCCACCTTGGGGCAGCCCGGCGGTGGGCAGTCAAGCTGCTGCGCAGCCCGATCTGAGGCCTGCGATGCTCGCCGTACCCACGTACGGCTGTGCGTCTCGGTCTCACCTCGGGCCGCTCGCTACGCTTTCCATCCCGTCAATCTATGGCGGTCATTGAAATTGCATTGGGCGGGGAAGTGCTCGCCCACTTAAAATCTCGGTCATGCTGCAGCAACGTACCCTCAAGTCCCTGACCCGCGCCGTGGGCGTGGGTTTGCACAGCGGCCAGCGGGTCGAGATCACGTTGCGGCCAGCGCAGCCGGACACTGGCATCGTGTTCCGGCGCGTCGACCTGCCGCAGCCGGTGGACATCCCGGTGTCGGCGATGGCGGTCAGCGATACGCGGCTGGCCTCCACCCTGTCGAACGGCGGGGCCAAGGTGCATACGGTGGAGCACCTCATGTCGGCCTGTGCGGGCCTGGGCATCGATAACCTGTACGTGGACATCACCGCCGAAGAGGTGCCCATCCTCGATGGCTCGGCGGCTTCCTTTGTCTTCCTGCTGCAGAGCGCCGGCATTGCGTTGCAGAATGCGCCGCGCCGCTTCATCCGCATCACCCAGCCGATCGAGGTGCGCGAGGGCCAGGGGCAGAACGAGAAGTGGGCCCGGCTCGACCCGTACCACGGCTACAAGCTCAACTTCGAGATCGACTTCAGCCACCCCGCAGTGGACTCCACCGGCCAACGGGTCGAATTCGACATGAGCCGGAACAACTACTCGCGCGACATCGCCCGTGCCCGCACCTTCGGCTTCACCAAGGACGTGGAGATGATGCGAGCCAACGGCCTGGCGCTGGGCGGCGGGCTGGACAACGCCATCGTGATGGACGACTACAAGGTGCTCAATGCCGGCGGCCTGCGCTACGACGACGAGTTCGTCAAGCACAAGATCCTCGACGCCATGGGCGACCTTTACATCCTGGGCAAGCCGCTGCTGGCGGCCTACAGCGCCTTCCGTTCCGGCCATGCGCTGAACAACAAGCTGCTGCGCGAACTGCTGCAACGCACTGACGCCTGGGAGACGGTGACCTTCGACAACGAGAAGCTGGCGCCCACGGGCTTTGCCCAGCTGGCACGGGCCTGGTGATATGGCCCCCACGCTCCGTCGTTGCTGGGGGCTAACTCGCCTTGGCGAGGCCCGGCGGCGAGCTATCCGCGCGAGGTAGGTACATGCTGCTGTTTCGCTGGCTCATCCTGCTGCTGTTGCTTGGTGCGGCCGTCTGCTTTGCCTTCTATGCCGGCACCGGCCGGCCGCACTTCAAGCGCTGGGGCTTGCTGACGCTCAAGTGGACCTTGATCGCCGCTGGCGGGTTCTTTGCGGTGCTGATACTGGAGCGCCTCGCCTAGCGTGATCTGCCGTCGGCGCCGGCGGCCGGTCGCCATGGGGAAGCGGTGGGTGAAGTTATGTAAAGCCGACGCGCTCGACGGTCCCCGGCACGGCGCAACGCCCGCAGACGCCGCACAATCCGCTTCATGCGTTCTGTGAGAGTTTTGCCTCCATTTTTGCTTGCTGCCTGGCAGATCGCCAGGGCCGATCTGGCGCTGTTCCGGCGTTTTCGTCGTCTGGGCTTGGCCGCGCTGGCCATCGCGCTGGTGCCGGCGGCGTATGCGCTGATCTACCTCTCCAGCGTCTGGGACCCGAACGCCAAGACCAGTGACTTGCCGGTGGGCATCGTCAATCTGGACCACGGTTACCACTATGGCGAACGCCTGGTGAATGTGGGAGCGGAACTCACGCAGGAACTTCAACAGTCGGGCGCCTTCAGCTTTCGCGTGTTGCCGGATGTCGACGCCGCGCGGCAGGCGGTCAGGCTCGGTCAGCTCGCGTTCGCAATCCTCATCCCGCGCGATTTCAGTGCCAACGCTGTGCCGGGCGTGTACGCCGGCGCCGGCACGGTGACCGTGGTGCTCTCCGAGGGCAACAACTATGCGGCCGCCGGCCTGGCGCGCCGTTTCGCGGTGGATCTGGGGCATCAGGTCAACGAGACCTTGAACGAGAAGCGCTGGGAGCAGGTGCTGTTGTCGGCCGACGGGTCGGGCAAGAGCCTGGACCAGCTCAGGGCCGGCGTGGTGCAGTTGCGTACCGGTGCGCTGTCTTACAGCGAGGGCGTGGCGCGCTACAGCGCCACGGCAAGGCAACTGGCCAGCGGGTTCAAGCAGGTCGGCGCCGGTATTCGCGCCATGGAGGAACGTCTGCCGCCCGAGGCCGAACTCAAGACGCTGAAGGAGGGAACGCAGCGTCTGGTCGTGCGCCAGCGCGAGATGGGCGCCGGCCTGGAGCAGTTGCAGACCGGGGCCCGCCGCTTGACGGAGGGGGCGCAGCAGATGCAGCAGGAAGCCGCGGCGATCCCCTTTGTGGGTGAGCGGGTGGCGGTCGCGGCCGGTGAACTGGCCGAAGGCGGGCAACAGCTGGGCACCGGGCTGGCCACGGCACTGGATGCCAATGCCCGGCTGGTGCGCGGCGCTGCGCGCATGGAGGAGGGGACGGGCAAGCTGGTCGACGGGGCCAGCGCCTTGGGCGAGGGCCTGCGGACCTTGGCCGACAAGCTGCCGGAAGACACTCGCCTCGACGCCTTTGCCAAGGGCGGCGACGACCTGGCGCGCGGTGCGGCCCAGCTGCGCACCGGCATTGAGCTGGTGGCCTCAGCCCTGCCGGCGTCGGTGAGCAAGCCCGAAGGCAGTGCGCGCGGGCTGGCCGATTCGGTCAAGCCGAACCTGGAGGTGCTGGCGCCGGTGGCCAACAACGGCAGTGCCTTCGCGCCCAACATGATTGCCATGGCACTCTGGCTCGGCGCGGCGATGGCGGTCTACCTGTTCAATGTCCGCGTGCTCGTCACCTCGCATGCCACGGCGCCGGCGCTGGCCAAGACCCTGGGCAAGTTCGTCGCCCCTGGCCTGGTGGTGTTGGCGCAGACGGTGCTGGTGATGCTGGTGCTGGTGCTCGGCCTGGGTATCGCGGTGCCGGACTACCTGAGCCTCACCCTGATCATGCTGACGGCCGGGCTGGCGTTTCTTGCCATCGTCTATCTGTTGCAGCGCGCGCTGGGCGAAGCCGGCAAGCTGCTGGTGGTCCTGCTGCTGACGCTGCAGCTGGCGGCCGGTGGCGGCGTGGTGCCGATCGAGCTGACGGCCGATTTCTTCCAGGCCATCCATGCCTGGTTGCCGTTCACCTGGGGGGTGAAGGCCTTGCGCGCCAGCCTGTTCGGCGCTTTCGACAATGGCTGGCTCTGGGCCTGGCTGGAGTTGCTGCTGTTTGGCGCGCTGGCGCTGCTGCTGGCCAGTCTGGTGCGTCGCTGGCAGCTGGTGGAACTGCCCGAGTACCGGCCAGGCATCGAGATCTGATCGTCGCGCAGCGCTTCAGCGGCTGCGGCCGGCGCGGTACATGCCGCTGGTCTTGCGCGTCAGCGGCGTGACCTTGGCAATCTGGGCCAGCGCTGCGCCGGCATGGGCGTGCGTGATGGCCAGGCCCAGCGCGTCGGCAGCGTCCGGCCCGGGCAGACCGGGCAGCTTGAGCAGACGCTTGACCATTTCCTGCACCTGCGCCTTCTGCGCCCGGCCATGGCCGACCACGGCCTGCTTCATCTGCAGCGCGGTGTACTCGGCCACCGGCAGATCGCGCATGACCAGGGCACTCAGGCAGGCCCCACGCGCCTGACCCAGCAGCAGCGTGGACTGCGGGTTGACGTTGACAAACACGATCTCCACCGTCGCCGCCTGTGGCTGGTAGCGTGTGATCACCTCCTGGATGCCTTCGAACAGCACCTTCAGGCGTGCCGGCAACTCGCCCTGCGGCAGGTGCGTGGTCGTGATGGTGCCGCTGGCCACATAGCTGAGCTGATGGCCTGCCACGTCAATGACGCCGAAGCCGGTGGTGCGCAGGCCGGGGTCGATGCCGAGGATCCTCATGGCAGCTCGGCATTCCACAGCCGGGTGGCGATCACGGCCGAGCGTTCGGCCAGGTAGCTGGAGTTGGGCAGCTTTTCGAAGTACTTGGGCCGCGGCAGCATGACGGCCAGCCGCGCCGCCTCCAGCGGTGTCAGGCGCGATGCCGGCTTGCGGAAGTAATGCTGGGCCGCGGCTTCGGCGCCGAACACGCCCTCGCCCCACTCGACGTGGTTGAGGTAGATCTCCAGGATGCGCCGCTTGCTGAGCAGCTGCTCCAGCAGGAAGGTCAGCACGAACTCCTGACCCTTGCGCACGAAAGTGCGCTCGCCGGAGAGGAACAGGTTTTTTGCCAGTTGCTGGGTGATGGTGGAGCCGCCGACGATCTTGGGCGGCTTGAGCACCTTGGCGCCGTTGGCCGCCTTCTTCGCCGCTTGGGCTTCGGCCTGGGCGTTCTTCTGCCAGGCTTTCTCCAGCGCGTCCCAGTCCACCCCGTCATGCCAGGTGAAGCCGTCGTCTTCGGAGGCGATCACGGCGCGCTTGAGGTGGTCGGAGATCTGCTCATAGTCGACCCACTGCTGGCGCCAGCGCAGCCGGTCCTTTTCGTTCACGATGCGCCAGGCTTCCGAGCGCTCGAAGGCGGTGGACTGCGGGTCGAGGACGACCATGGCTGCGATGCGCACGACAAAGAACAGCTGCAGCACCAGCAAGGCGGCGGCGAGCAGGGCGGTCCAGCGAAGCAGGCCTCTCATGGCGGTCATGGCCCCGGGGCGCTGAGGCGGGTTTCCAGCGTGTCGTCGCGCGTGAAGCGAAAGCGCGACACCACCACGATCTGCTCGGCCTGGCGGCGCATGGCCGGGCTGAACTCGCCGAAGGGGCCGGCGCTGCTGGCAATTGACTGCGCGCGCCGGTCCAGCGTGCGGTTGCCAGAGCTCTCCACCACTTCGGTGGCCAGCACGCGGCCATCGTGGTTGACGGTGACGGTCATGGTCAGTTCGCCATAGAGCTTGCGGCCGCCCGCCTCGGGGAAGTTCTCGGTGCCGCGGTCCTCGATGGCACGGCGCAGCCGGTCGTAGTACAGCGCGTAGCTCTCTTCGCGCGTGGCCGGGCTGATGTAGCGCTTCTTCGGACGCGCGTTCTCGGCGTTGATACGACGCTCGATCTCGGCCAGCATCTTGATGAGCTGGCGGCGCTTTTCCTCGCGCGCGACCTGCTCGGGCGCGTCGTTCGGTAGCGTCGGGTCGGTCTTAGGCAGGGCGGCGATCTGCTGGCGGAGCTGCGCCAGCAGCAGGGTCTGCTGCAGCTGCAGCGCCTGCAACTGTTTCTGGGTTTCCTGTTCCAGCGCCTCGCCGCTGTCGCTGATCAGGGCCGAAGGCAGCGGGCTGGTGGCGCGGCCCAGTTGCGCGTCGCCGCCGCCGGCCATGCTGGCTTGGGCAATCGCGGTCGCCTTGTCGGGCCGCTCGTTGGTGCGGGCGTTGACGAGGATGACCTCCAGCGGCGTGTCCTCGAACACCCGGTTGAAGGTTTCGGGGTCGACGATGCGCACCGTCAGCAAGACCGCATGCACGGCCACCGAGACGCCGAGGGCAAGCTGCAGGGGGCTGAGGGCGCGCAGGTTCACGGGGCCGGATTATCGCCCGCCGCCGTGGTGGCCGGGGTGTCGGTTTCGTTGAGGTCCACCGCAATCTCGATCGGGCCGGCGGCCAGGTGTTCGGCTTCTTCCTCCTCGGCCTCCTCCTCGACCAGCGCCTGCGGTGCGCTGTCGAGTCGCTCGATCACGGTGCCCTTGACGTCCAGTGCCACCTCGTCGATCTCGCCCAGCTTCACGCGCACCTTGGCGCCACGCGGCAGCTCCTGTGCGCCGAGCACCGGCAGCACCAGCGGCAGCTCGTCGGCGCGGGCCAGGTTGTCCTTGAACACCGTGGCCACCAGCTCGCTGATGCTGTGCTGCTGCAGGTACTTGAGTGTCCAGTAGCGTTCGATGGCCGCTTGGTAGCCGTTGTAGGCGCTATAGGCGGCATCAAAGCCGGAGACGATGGCAAACAGCTCAGCGTCCTTCGGACGGAAGGGCGCGGCCAGCGCCGCCGTCTTGCCGTGGCGCGCGCAGGCGATGATCTGCCACTGGTTCACCAGGTCGGTGTAACGACGCAGCGGCGAGGTGCTCCAGGCATAGGCCTTGACGCCGATGCCGGCGTGCGGCAAGGCCTTGGTACCCATGCGCACCTTGACGCCCGGTGCCAACGAGGCCTGGCTGCGGTAGATACCGGGCACGCCGTGCTCGGCCAGCCACTGGCCCCAGGTGCTGTTGGCCAGGATCATGGCCTCGGCCACCATCAGGTCCAGCGGTGCGCCGCGCTGGCGCGTGCCGATCACCACCTGCTCGCGGCCGGTAGGCTCTGCGCCCTCGTTGCCGACCAGCTTGAAGGTGTAGTCCGGGCGGTTGAAGGTCTCCGGCTTGCCGCGCACCTGCTCGCGCTGCGCCTTCAGCTGCTGGGCCCAGCGGTATAAAAATGATAGCTGCTTGCGCAGGTGGGATGCGGCGTGGGTGCCGTTTTGATGCTCCAACGCCGGGTTCTCCAGCCATTCGGCGGTGACCACGGTGTCGAGCTGGTCGTGGCGCAGGTTGTGCGCGATCGGCACGCGCTCCAGCCGCGTCTCATGGCCGCGGATCTCCAGCGTGGCTTCGTCGAGCGCCACGTAGAGCGAAACCGCCGGGCAGTCGCGTCCTTCCTGCAGCGTGTAGCGCTGCACCACCTCGTCGGGCAGCATGGTGAGCTTGTAGCCCGGCATGTAGACGGTGGACAGGCGCGCCCGGCCGACGTTGTCGATGGCATCACCACGCTGCAACGCCAGCCCGGGTGCCGCGATGTGGATGCCGACCGTGACCGTGCCCTCGCCCAGCCCCTGAACCGACAGCGCGTCGTCGATCTCGGTGGTGGCCGAGTCGTCGATGGAGAAGGCCTGTACGCTGGCCAGCGGCAGCTCGTCGCGGATCGCGGGGGCATCCAACGGCGGAAAGCCGTAGCCCTTGGGAAAGTTCTCGAACAGGAAACGCCGCCAGTGGAACTGGTAGGGCGAGTCGATGGCGCCGGCTTTCTGCAGCAGCTCCAGCGGCGCCAGGTGGGTGGCACGCGCAGCCTCGACCACGGCCTTGTACTCGGGTGCGTTCTTGTCGGGTTTGAACAGGATCTTGTAGAGCTGCTCGCGGATCGGCTGCGGGCACTCGCCGCGCCCCAGGGCGGCGGCCCATTCCTCGATCTGCAGCTGCAGCAGGCGCTTCTTCTCGATGGCAGCCAGCGCCTGCTGGATGATCTCGGCCGGCGCCTTCTTGAAGCGGCCCTTGCCGGCGCGGCGAAAGTAGTGCGGGGCCTCGAACAGGCGCAGCAGGGCCGCCACCTGCTGCGGCAGCGTCGGCGGGTCCTGGAAATAGACGCCGGCGAGGTCACCGAAGCCGAACTCATCTTCCGGCGCGAACTCCCAGGCCAGGTCGAGCTCGATGCTCTGGCTCA
>CALRMF020000128.1:0-8175 GCA_943369035.1 Curvibacter sp. AEP1-3 | reverse complement strand
CTGAAGGCCCAAAGAAAAACGGCGCTGTCTTTGGGACAGCGCCGTTTCCTGAATTTACCTGGGGTGGCTGATGGGACTCGAACCCACGACGACCAGAATCACAATCTGGGACTCTACCAACTGAGCTACAGCCACCGTAAGCGAAGAATTATAACCTGTTCGGCGCTCACTGCAGCGAACCGGGCAACATCGGCGCATCCAAACCAGTCGGACGTGCCACCTTGATCTGGGCTTTGAAGCGCGACTGCAGCAGCTTGTAGTAGGCCTCGGCCTCGGCCTGCGTCCACCACTGTGCGTACTGGGCCCGATCCTGTTGCTGCTGCGTAGCCGCCGCGGCCGGGCGCTCCAGTCGCTTGGTCACCTTGGCCACGGCGTAGCCACGCGCCCCCAGGTCGACACCGACCCAGGCCGGCAAGTTGGCCGCGTCGGCACGCAGCACGCCATCCAGCAGGGCTGGCGGCAAGCCCTGCGGCTGGTCGCGCGACACCACCTGGGCGCTTGAGAGCTGGGCCTGCGCCGGGCTGGCCTTCCAGGCCGCCAACTGCTTCATGCCCTCCTGGCGCGCCAGTTCGGCAGCACGGGCATTGAGCACGCGCTCGCGCACCGTCGCCCGCACGTCGGCCAGCGGCAGGGTGCGCGCAGGCGTGTGGGCCGTGATACGCGCTGCCGCCAGCTGGTTGGGGCCGATCTCCACCGCCTCGCTGTTGCGCTTGTTGCTGACGACATCGGTACTGAAGACCGCTTCGAGGAATTTGGCGTTGGCCAGTGGCCCCTTGGCGCCTGTAGCCGGCGTGCGCTGCACGCCGCTGGCGGTCTGGATCGCCAGCTTGAGCTTGTCGGCCACCGGCTTGAGGCTGTCCGACTGCTCGTAGACACCGTTGGCGAAGGCTTCCGCTGCCTCGGCGTACTTGGCACGGGCCTGCTGGTTGCGCAGATCGCTCTCCAGGCTGGCGCGCAGCTCATCGAAGCTCTTCTGCTTCGGCGCCTTGATGTCCGTCAACTTGATGATGTGGTAACCGAAGTCGGACTCCACCACCGGGCTGATGTCGCCCTTCTTCATGGCAAACACTGCATCCTCGAAGGGCTTGACCATCGCACCGCGGGCAAAGTAATCGAGGTCACCGCCCTGGGCGGCCGAGCCCGGGTCTTGCGAGTTCTTGCGCGCCACATCGGCAAAACGCTCCGGCGCCTGACGCAACTGGGCCAGCAGTTCTTCAGCCCGTGCCTTGGCTTTCTGGCGCTCAGCCTCGGAGGCGCCCTTGGCGGCCGTGATCAGGATGTGACTGGCGCGGCGTTCCTCGGTACCGCTCAGGCGCGCCACGTTCTGCTCGTAGTAGCTCTTGAGGTCCTGCTCGTTGAGGCGTATGCCCTGCTTGACCGCTTCGAGGTCGAGCACCACGTACTCGATACTAGCCTGCTCGGGCGCCTGGAACAGCGGCTGATTGGCCTGGTAGTACGCCTCCAGGTCGGCATCGGTCAGGGAGACCTTGGCCGTGAAGTCCGCGGGATTGAAACGCGCCAGCTGCACTTCCCGTCGCTCGTAGTAGGCACTGAGGGCCAGATCGGCCACGGCCGGTGAGGCGAAACCGGTCTGCAGCACACCGGCCTCCACCTGCCGCACCGACAGGTCGCTGCGCAGGCGTGCCTCGAACATCTCGGGCGTCATGCCCTGGCTGCCGACCAGCTGGCGATAGCGCTCCATGTCCAGCGTGCCATCAGCGCGGCGCAGCGAAGCGATCGCCGGGCTTTCCTGCAGCGCGCGGGCCAGGCGTGCGTCGCTCGCCTGCAGATGGAAGGTCTCGACCGCCTGCAGCAACACGCGGTCGCGCACCATGCGCTCCAGCGTCCCGTAGCGGGCCTGCGGCGAGTCCAGCAGCTTGGCGTCCAGTGTCGGCATGGCCGCACGCAGACGGTCCACTTCCATGCGGTGCGCAGCATCCCACTCGCCCTGGGTGATGTTGTGCCCGCCAACGCTGGCCACCGTCTGGCCCTGCTCACGGAAACTGTTGTAGCCGTCGATGCCAAACAGCACGAACGAGGGAATGATCAGCAGGAACAGCAGTCCCATCATGATCTTCGTGTGTTTGCGGACGTAATCAAACATGCGCGGACTCTCCAACTAAACCGGCCCGGCCCCTCGCTTGCAGGGACAGAAGCTCGACAACAAAAAAGGCGAACAATGTGTTCGCCTTTGCTTGGGTGGTGGGTGCTGACGGGATCGAACCGCCGACCTACGCCTTGTAAGGGCGCCGCTCTACCAGCTGAGCTAAGCACCCCACCTTGACAGGATCAGTTCAGGGCGTCTTTCAGGGCTTTGCCCGGACGGAACTTCGGCACCTTGGCGGCCTTGATTTTAATCGCAGCGCCGGTGCGCGGGTTGCGGCCGGTGCGGGCAGCACGCTTGCCGACGGCGAAGGTACCGAAACCCACGAGGGAAACAGTGCCACCTTTCTTCAGCGTGGTCTTGACGGCGCCGATGGTGGATTCGAGTGCACGGGTGGCAGCTGCCTTGGAGATGTCGGCGTGCTTGGCAATGTGCTCAATCAGTTCGGTTTTATTCACAAAGAACCCCTTCTTGGAAACTGCGTTAATCAAATTGTCTCGTTTGTTACTCCTCGCATCGGCCCAAGCGGCACGGTGCAGGAGGAGTCGGCCATGCAGCGAGTACTGCCGCATACGATTAAAGCCACCTACCATTTGCGTGTCAACACGGCATGCAGCTTTACAACAGCGCGGGGGCGAATTCTAGACGCTTTTTCCAGGCGCCCCTTCGCAATCGCGCATGGATACAAATATTTTCAAAAAACCGGGCAAACCATAGCTACCGCGGCCTGCGCGAATGCGCTAGCCGTTGGCGCAGAACGCATGCAGATTGCTGCATGCTGCGCACCGCCTCGCCAGAATGTCCCGCGCAGGACAACGCGGCACTCAGCGCGCCGCCCGCACCACCAGGCTGACACCCGCAGCCGTCAAGGCCGTGCCGACGATGGTGCTCAGCGTGATCGGCTCGGCAAACAGCACCCAGGCCATCAGCGCCGTGGTCGGTGGCACGAGGTACAACAGGCTGGTCACGCTGGTGGCTGCGCCGCGCTGGATCAGCAGGTACAGCAGCGAACTGCCGCCCAGCGTCAGGCCCAGCACCGACCAGCCCATCGCCACCACCAGTTCCCAGTTGACGTCGCCCCCCAGGTCTTGCCAGACCATGGGCTCGGCCTCGAACAGCGTCAACGGCAAGGTGACGAGCAAGGCAGCGAGCAACTGCACCGCATTGGCGCTACGCACATCGCACGGTGCCACATGGCGCTTCTGGTAGAGCGTGCCGATGGTGATGCTCAACAGGGCCAGCGCCGCCAGCGTCAGGTTGACGAGGTCGGCTTCACCGCCCTGCCCGAACTTGCGCGACACCACCAGCACCAGGCCGGCGAACCCGAGTGCCAACCCGGCCCACTGCCGCCCAGTGACCGACGCGCCACGCGCCGACAGCCAGACCGCCGTCAGCACAGGCTGCAGGCCGACGATGAGCGCCACCAGGCCGGAGCCCATGCCGGCCTTGACCGCAGCCCAGACGCCACCCAGGTAGCCGCCGTGCATGAGGATGCCCGTGATGGCCAGATGGCCCCACTGCGCGCGACTCGTCGGCCAGGCCACGCGCGCCAACAGGATCCAGGGCAGAAAGCAGAGGATGGACAAAACATAGCGCCAGACCAAGAACTTCATCGGCGGTGCGTGCGGCATGCCGTAGCGCGCGACGATGAAGCCAGTGCTCCAGATCAGCACGAACACCAGCGGCATGACCCGCAGCAGGGCATTGCGGTCGCTGCGCAGCTCCATTGACGAGGCTTACTTCACCCGGGCCCGGATCTCGGGCAAGGCCTTCTGCAGGTAATAGACCATGGACCAGACCGTGAGCACGGCCGCCAACCAGATCAGGAAGTTGCCCCAGACACGGGTGTCGATCAGGCCGAACAGCAGACCGTCAAACAGCAGGAACGGCAGGGCCACCATTTGCACCGTGGTCTTGAGCTTGCCCAGCATGTGCACGGCCACGCTGCGCGAGGCGCCGATCTGCGCCATCCACTCGCGCAGGGCCGAGATGGCGATCTCACGACCGATGATGATGAGCGCGACGAACACATCGGCACGGTCCAGATGCACCAGCACCAGCAGACAGGCGCAGACCAGGAACTTGTCGGCCACCGGATCGAGAAAGGCGCCGAAGGCAGAGGTCTGGTTCAGCTTGCGCGCCAGATAGCCGTCCAGCCAGTCGGTCAGCGCGAACACGACGAACATCACGGTGGCGATCAGGTTGCGTGTGGCCGGCTCCAGCGGCAGGTAGAACACCCCGACGATGAGCGGAATCGCGACGATGCGCGTCCAGGTCATGAGGGTGGGGATGGTGAAGAACATGGCGTGATTGTGGCATGAGCACAAGGTGCTTCAATGCAGCGCGCGGTAGATCGTCTCGGCGAGTTCGTGCGAGATACCGTCCACCGTGACCAGATCGTCCACGCTGGCCGCTGCCACGCCGCGCACACCGCCGAAGCGCTGCAGCAGCTTGGCGCGCCGCTTGGGGCCAACGCCGGGGATGTCTTCCAGCCGGCTGCCGCCTACCCGGACCTTGGCGCGCGCGGCGCGCATGCCGGTGATGGCAAAGCGGTGCGCCTCGTCGCGGATCTGCGCCACCAGCATCAGCGCAGCAGAGTCCTTGCCGAGGTAGACCTTGTCACGGCCGTCGGCGAACACCAGCTCCTCCAGCCCGACCTTGCGGCCTTCGCCCTTCTCCACGCCCACGATGAGTGACAGGTCCAGGCCGAGCTGGATGAACACCTCGCGCGCCATCTTCACCTGGCCCTTCCCACCGTCCACCAGCACCAGATCGGGCAGGCGATCGGTACCCTCGGTGGCCATGCCGCCCTCGCCGCCTCCTTCACTGTCTCGCCCCTCGCGCAGCGCCTGCGCCAGCCGGGCATAGCGACGTGTCAGCACCTGGCGCATGGCGGCGTAGTCGTCGCCCGGCGTGATGTTCTCGATCTTGTAGCGCCGGTACTCGCTGTTCTGCATCTTGTGGTGGTGGAACACCACGCAGGACGCCTGCGTGGCCTCGCCCGCCGTGTGCGAGATGTCGAAGCATTCGATGCGTAGTTCGTCGAGCCGGTCCTGCGGCAGCGCCAGGGCCTCCGCCAGTGCGCGCGTACGGGCCTGCTGCGAGCCTTCCTCGGCCAGCAGGCGTGCCAGTTGCAGGCCCGCGTTGGTCTGCGCCATCTCGAGCCAGATGCGGCGCTGCTCGCGCGGCTGGTGGATGGCGCGGATCTTCAGGCCCGCCTGCTCGGACAGCGCCTCGATCAGCTTCTTGCTCACCGGCTCGCTGGTGATCAACGTCGGTACCGCGGGCACTTCCACGTAGTGCTGGGCAATGAAGGCCTCCAGTACCTGGACCTCTACCGGCGGCGCCTCGGCCGCCTCGTCCTCGCTGTCATGCATGGCAGCGGCATCATCCACGTGCACCGGGAAATAGGCCCGGTCGCCCAGATGGCGGCCGCCGCGCACCATGGCCAGGTTGACGCAGGCGCGCCCGCCCTGCACCCTGACAGCCAGGATATCGACGTCACGGTCGTCCACACTCTCCACCGCCTGCTGGTGCAGCACGTTGGAGAGCGCCGCGATCTGGTCGCGCAGTTCGGCCGCCTGCTCGAACTCCAGTTGCTCGGAATGCCGCAGCATGCGCGCCTCCAGCAGCTGGAGCACCTGCTGCGTCTCGCCACGCAGGAAGCTCTCGGCATGCGCCACGTCCTGCGCATAGGCCTCGGGCGTGACCAGGCCGACGCACGGTCCGGAGCAGCGCTTGATCTGGTACAGCAGGCAGGGCCGGGTGCGGTTGCTGAACACAGTGTCTTCACAGGTGCGCAGCCGGAACACCTTCTGCAGCAGCAGGATGGCCTCTTTCACCGCCCAGGCACTCGGGTAGGGACCGAAGTAGTGGTGCTTCTTCTCCACCGCACCGCGGTAGTAGGCCACGCGTGGCCAGGCCGTCGCGCTGCGCGACGATGCCTGACCGTGGGCCGCTGAAGCGGCCGTGATCTTCAGGTAGGGGTAGCTCTTGTCGTCGCGAAACAGGATGTTGTAGCGCGGGTTGAGCGTCTTGATCAGGTTATTTTCCAGCAGCAGCGCCTCGGCCTCGGAGCGCACCACCGTGGTCTCCAGCCGCGCGATCTTGCCCACCATGTGGCCGATGCGGGTGCCGCCGTGGTTCTTCTGGAAGTAACTGGAAACCCGCTTCTTCAGGTTGCGCGCCTTGCCGACGTAGAGCACCGCGCCCTCGGCATCGAGGTAGCGGTAGACGCCGGGCAGCGCCGGCAGCGCAGCCACCTGCGCCAGCAGGCCGTCGCTGTGGCGCGGAGTGTCGGACGTTGGCGGGCTGGAATCGGTTTCGGATGCCATGGGAGCGTATTGTGGTCGAGGTATTGTGGACAATCCCGGCATGACGCATCCGCTGCTCTGGGACATCTTCTGCAAGGTCATCGACAACTATGGCGACATCGGCGTGTGCTGGCGGCTGGCGCGCCAGCTGGCGGCGCGCGGCCAACGCGTGCGCCTGTGGGTGGATGACGACAGCGCCCTGCACTGGATGGCACCGACCGGCTACCGCGGCGTCGAGGTACGGCCCTGGACACAGCCACTCGACCTGCAAGGCCTGCCCCCGGGCGACGTTCTGGTGGAAGCCTTCGGCTGCGAGGTTGCTCCTGAATTCATAGCTTCCTACGTCCGCTGGACGGGCGACAGAGGCCGAAAACATGCCTGGATCAACCTGGAGTACCTGTCGGCCGAAGCGTATGTGGAGCGCAGCCACGGCCTACCCTCGCCCGTGATGCACGGCCCCGGCGCCGGCCTGACCAAGCACTTCTTCTACCCAGGCTTCACGCCGCGTACAGGTGGCCTGCTGCGTGAGCCGGACTTGCAGGCCCGCCAGGCCGGCTTCGACCGTGCAGCCTGGCTGGCGCAGTTCGACCTCCCCATGCGAGCGGAGGAACAGCTGGTCTGCCTGTTCTGCTACGAGCCGCAAGCCCTACCCGACCTGCTGGCCCAACTGGCGCGCTCGGCGACGCCGATGCGCCTGCTGGTGGCCGCCGGCCGTGCCAGCGCTGCCGCGCACGCCGCCGTCGCCGACCTGGACCAGCGCGAACCGGCATGGAACGGGCGCCAGATGCTTGCCCTGTCCTACCTGCCCTACCTGACGCAGGACGACTTTGACCACTTGCTGTGGGCCTGCGACCTGAACTTCGTGCGCGGCGAGGACTCGCTGGTGCGCGCCCTGTGGGCGGGCAAGCCCTTCGTCTGGCACATCTACCCGCAGCACGACGACGCCCACCACCACAAGCTGCAGGCCTGGCTGGACCTGCTGGATGCCCCGGATTCGCTGCGCCGCTTTCACCGAACCTGGAACGCGGTGGACACCCAGCCCTTGCCGGCGCCCGACCCGTCGGCCTGGGCGCCGGCGGTGCTAGCCGCACGCCAGCGCCTGCTGGCACAGCCCGATCTGGTGAGCCAGTTGCTTGAATTTGTCGCCCGCGTCCGCACCTGACGCTCAGCGCCTTGAAAAAACGATAAAATTCAAGGCTTTGCGGAATCTGGTGCGGCTCGCCCGGCTGGATTCCCGTCACCTGCCGCACGAACACCGGTCTTCTCGGGGCATTGAGCGGCCAACTCATTGGAAACACTATGAAAATCGCTCAGGAAATTCGTGCCGGCAACGTGATCATGCACGGCAAGGACCCGATGGTCGTGCTGAAGACTGAATACAGCCGTGGCGGCCGCAACTCGGCCACCGTGCGCATGAAGCTCAAGAGCCTGATCGCCAACTTCGGCACCGAAGTCGTGTTCAAGGCCGACGACAAAATGGACCAGATCATCCTGGACAAGAAGGAGTGCACCTACTCCTACTTCGCCGACCCGATGTACGTCTGCATGGACTCCGAGTACAACCAGTACGAAGTCGAAGCCGAAAACATGGGCGACGCCCTGAACTACCTGGAAGACGGCATGCCGGTGGAAGTGGTGTTCTACGACGGCAAGGCCATCTCGGTCGAACTGCCCACCAGCGTCGTGCGCGAAATCACCTGGACCGAGCCGGCCGTCAAGGGCGACACCTCGGGCAAGGTGCTCAAGCCCGCCAAGATT
>CALRMF020000127.1:0-8185 GCA_943369035.1 Curvibacter sp. AEP1-3 | reverse complement strand
GTCTTGCGACTTAGTTCCGAAGAACTTGGCAATCACCTTCAAACGCCCACGCTTATCGGCTGTATGTTGTTAAGGAACCTTCGCAAAACTTATCCGCCTTGCGCTTGCTTGCTGTGATCAGCGAAGCCTTGAATTATAGCACGCTTTTTTTGCCTCCGTCAACATCGCGAAAATTTTTCGCTTTGCTGACTTGGCTTTGCGCCTTCTCGCCGCCCGAATCATTTCGAATGAATCTCAGCAGCGAAGCCCGCAACTATAACACGACTTTCAGCCAGCGCAAGCTCCTTTGGACAAAAGATGCGTCGCGCGGCGTTCCGCCTCGCACCGGCGAGGCTTCCCAGCCCATGCGGATAATCTGCCTCCACTTATGGCCCTTATCACCCTCTCAAATGCGCAGCTGGCTTTCGGCCACGTGCCCCTGCTTGACCATGCCGACTTCTCTCTTGAGGCCGGCGAGCGGATCGGGCTGATCGGCCGCAATGGCGCCGGCAAGTCCTCGCTGCTCAAGATACTGGGCGGCCTGGAGCAACTGGATGACGGCAAGCTGCAATGGATGCAGAACCTGCAGCTCGCCTATGTTGCCCAGGAGCCCGTGCTGGCGTCCGACGCCAGCGTGTTCGACGCGGTCAGTGCCGGCCTTTCCAGAACACTGTCCTTGATTGACCAGTACACCCGCGGGGAAGGCGATCTGGATGCACTGCAAAGCGAGATCGAGGCCCATGACGGGTGGAACTGGCAACAACGCGTCGAGGAAACCCTGCAACGGCTGCATCTGGACCGGGACGCCGTGATCCAGACCCTCTCCGGCGGCAATCGCAAACGGGTGGCGTTGGCGCAGGCTCTGGTCGCGCGGCCTGATGTTCTCTTGCTGGACGAACCCACCAATCACCTCGATCTGGATTCGATCATTTGGCTTGAAAGCCTGCTGCAGGAGTTCAAAGGCAGCGTGGTCACCATCACCCATGACCGCGCCTTCCTGGATCACGTCGCAACCCGAATCGTCGAGCTTGACCGAGGCCGTCTCACGTCCTATCCGGGCAACTTTGCCCAATACCAGTTGCAAAAGGAAGCGCAACTGGCACAGGAGGCCGTCACCAATGCCAAGGCCGATAAGCTGCTGGCGCAGGAAGAGGTATGGATTCGCAAAGGCGTGGAGGCCCGCCGCACCCGCAGCCAGAGCCGGATCACGCGGCTGGAGCAACTTCGTGCACGGCGCGCCGCCCGCCGTGAAGCGGTTGGCAACGTCAGGTTGGATGTCGCCACCAGCGCGCCGAGCGGCAAGCTGGTTGCCGAGCTAACGGACGTCTGCAAGACCTTCGGCGACAAGGTGATCGTGCATAACTTCAACGCCACCATCCTGCGCGGCGACAAGGTTGGCGTGATCGGCCCCAACGGCGCAGGCAAGACCACGCTACTCAAACTGATTCTGGGTGAACTCGCCCCTGACAGCGGCAAGGTACGGCAAGGCGCCAACCTGCAAGTGGCCTATTTCGACCAGATGCGCGACGCGCTGCAACTGGATGCGACACTGGAAGACTTCATCAGCCCGGGTAGCGAGTGGATCGAAATCGGTGGACGGCGCCAACATGTCAAGAGCTATCTTGGCGATTTCCTGTTCTCGCCGGCCCGCGCCAGCTCCCCCGTGCGCTCCCTTTCTGGCGGCGAACGCAACCGCCTCCTGCTCGCCCGCCTGTTTGCGCGCCCCGCCAATGTACTGGTGCTGGACGAGCCGACCAACGATCTGGACATCGATACGCTGGAGCTACTGGAGGAATTGCTGCAGAGCTACGAAGGCACGGTGTTTCTGGTCAGCCACGACCGCACCTTCCTCAACAACGTCGTCACCAGCACGATTGCCTTTGAGGGCAACGGCGGTTGGCGCGAATACGAGGGTGACGTCGAGGACTGGCTGACCCAGTCGCAGCGTGCCCAGGATTGGCAAAACGCTACAAAAAACGTAGCCTACAACGCCCAGCCAGTGAGGTCAGAGGTTGAAAAAGACCTAAAGAAATCGACCCCGCAACGCGCCAAACCCAGCAGCAAACTCAGTTACAAGGAGCAGCGAGAGTTGGAAGCACTGCCCGATCAGATCGAGACCCTGGAGTTGGAACAGGCGCAGCTGCGGGAGGCGTTGTCCGACAGCAGCATCTACAGCCGCGATCCAGCCCACGCCACCCAACTGCACGCCCGCGATGCCGCCATCGAGGAAGAGTTGATGGCGGCGCTGACGCGCTGGGAAGAGCTGTCCGCGCGCCAGGGCTGATCAGACGCGGTAGCGGTCCGTCGACGTGCTCAGGCGGGCCAGCAGGGCCGGCGCAATCGCGGTCAGCGGCAGCACCTCGTCCGCCGCGCCATGCGCAATGGCCTCGCGCGGCATGCCGAACACCACGCAACTCGCCTCGTCCTGCACGTAGTTGTAGCTGCCGGCATCCTTCATCTCGCGCATGGCCTTGGCGCCATCGTTGCCCATGCCGGTGAGCATGATGCCGAAGGCATTGCGACCGACCACCTGGGCACAGGAACGAAACAGGACTTCAACCGAAGGTTTGTGCCGGTTGACCGGTTCGCCATCTTCCACCACGGCCACGTAATTGGCACCACTGCGGTCCACGCGGAACTGTTTGCCGCCGGGCGCGATGTAGGCATGGCCGGGCAGAATCCGCTCCCCGTTGGTGGCCTCCTGGACCGTGATCCGGCACAGGCTGTTGAGACGGGCAGCAAAACTGGTGGTGAACCCGGGCGGCATGTGCTGGGTAATGACGATGCCAGGGGAATCGGCCGGCATGCGCGTCAGGATTTCCTTCACCGCCTCCGTCCCTCCCGTGGAGGAGCCGATACAGATCAGCTTCTCCGTCGACAGGCGCCCCAGCGGCTTGACCTCAGGCCGGGCAGCTGGCGCCGCCCCCCCCTCTGCCGGCGCGGCGCCCAGCACGGGTGTTGCCAACCGACGGATATGCGCTGCCGCTGCAACCCGGATCTTCTCGACGATCTGATCCGAAAGCTCCTTGATGCCCTCGGCCAGGCCGATACGCGGCTTGGCAACGAAGTCCACCGCCCCGAGCTCCAGCGCACGCATGGTGACTTCGGCGCCGCGCTCGGTCAAGGTTGAAATCATCACCACCGGCATGGGCCGCAGACGCATCAGGCGGCCAAGGAAATCAATGCCGTCCATGCGCGGCATTTCCACGTCCAGCGTGATTACGTCCGGATTGAGTTCACGGATCATTTCGCGCGCGATCAGGGGATCGTTCGCGGTACCGACGCACTCCATGTCCTTCTGACGATTGATGATCTCGGCCAGCAGGCTACGCACCAGCGCGGAATCATCCACCACCACAACCCGAATCTTCTTCAAACCAGAACCCCTAGAACAGATCCACAGAACCACCTGCGGTGGACTTGGCGACCACGGCGGCATTGCCCTTGCGCTCTTCCACGGCCAGGGCCTCGGGATGGGCATGGGCCAGCCGCTTCACCAAGGCCTTGCCGGTGACGGGAAAGAAGCAGACCTTGCGCGGATGGATGTCCAGCACATCCTGCGACACCACCGGAATCCGCTCGGTTGCCAGATAGTCCAGCACAAACTTGGTGTTGCGTTCACCCACGTTCATCGTGGTAAAGCCGGACATCACCGCCCCACCGCCAAACACCTTGGCCTGCATGGTCTCGCGGCGCGCTCCCAGCTTGATCATCTCGTTGATCAGCAATTCCATTGCATAGGAGCCGTAGCGCCCCGAGCCATCGGCACCATCCCCATCCGGCAGCATGAAGTGATTCATGCCACCCACACGCAACTTGTTGTCCCAGATACAGGCGGCAATACACGAACCCAGGACGGTCATGATGACGAGGTCATCGCCAGAGACAAAGTACTCCCCAGGCAGCACCTTGACGGCGTCGTACTGGAAATGATGGTCAGCGTAGAAGAACGAGGCTTCGCCCGGCTTGCGTGGCTGCGCCTTGAGCTGGTCCACGCGCGAGACACGCCCGCCGGCCAGAATTTTGGGAGAGGCGATCGCAGCGCCCGACGAACTAACGGCGCTCATACACAGTCTTCCCGCGCAGGACAAACAGATCGCGCGACTCGTTGAAGTTTTCCGAATGGCCGACAAACAGCAGCCCCCCCGGCTTCATCACGCGATGGATGCGCTCCAGAACGCTGCGCTGCGTCGCCGCATCGAAATAGATCATGACGTTGCGGCAGAACACGATGTCAAAGGGCTCGCGAAATGGCCAGTCGTCACGGATCAGGTTCACACTGAGGAACTCGATCATGCGCTGCAACTCCGGTTTGACGCGCACCATGCCCTCGTTGGCGCCTTTGCCGCGCAGGAAGAAGCGCTGCAGGCGGGCCGAGTCGATGCCTTTGAGGCTGTCCAGGCGATAGACGCCGCGCGCCGCCGTGGCCAACACCTTGGAATCGATATCGCTGGCCCACAACTTGAAGTTGGCACTGCCGCCCAGCGCATCCAGCGCTGTCATGACTATCGAGTACGGCTCTTCACCGGTCGAGGCCGCGTTGCACCAGACCTTCCAGCCCGCGCTGGCGGATTTGGTCTTCAGATGGTCGGCCAGGATGTCGAAGTGATGCTGCTCGCGGAAGAATGACGTCAGGTTGGTCGTCAAGGCGTTGACGAACTCCTGCCATTCCGGCCCGTCGTGCGACTCCAGCCAGCTCAGGTAGTCCCGAAAGCTCTGGTAACCGGTTTCACGCAGTCGCCGCGAGAGGCGGCTGTAGACCATGGCGTGCTTGCCATCGTGCAGGCTGATGCCGGCGCGCTGGTAGATCAGCGACTGCACACGGGCAAAGTCGGCTTGCGTCCAGGTGAACTCGCGTCCCTGGGCGTCGGCACTGCCGGCATCAGAGCCAGCGGCCGCCTGCGAGCGTGCTGCCCCGGCAGGGCGGGTCGTCTTGGAATCAGTCTGCATAGGCGGGGAGGCTCATAGTCCGCAATCATTCCTCCCCGGAAACTAGGCCCATATCGAGACCAGACATTAGTTTTTCTATATCCAACAAAATCAGCATGCGATCGCCCACCGACCCCAGGCCCATCACGGCCGAACTGTCAATCACGCTGTCGATCTCGGGCGCGGCTTTGACATTGTCCGCCGGCAGCTCCATCACATCACTGACTGAGTCGACCACGATACCGACGATGCGGCTGCGCAGGTTCAGGATGATGACAACGGTGAAGTCGTTGTACTCGGCCTTGGCGCAGTTGAACTTCAGGCGCATGTCCACGATCGGCACGATGGTGCCACGCAGGTTAACCACGCCCTTGATGAACTCGGGTGCATTGGCTATCCGTGTCGGCTTTTCGTAGCCCCGAATTTCCTGGACCTTCAGAATGTCGATGCCGTACTCTTCCTGATCCAGGCGGAAGGTCAGGTACTCGCGCGCACCGACCGCAGCCACCCCGTCTGTCTTTTCCATCACATCCATTCACATTCTCCTTCGCAAGACTCAATGGCGCGAGCGCCGCACCAGAGCACTGGTATCCAGAATCAAGGCCACCTTGCCATCGCCCAGGATGGTGGCGCCCGAAACATTGGGAACCTTGCGGTAATTGGTTTCGAGGTTCTTCACCACCACCTGCTGTTGCCCCAGCAGTTCGTCGACCAGCAAGGCCACACGACTGCCCTCGGCCTCGACCACGACCATGATGTCGCTGGACTTGTCGTGGTCGAAACGAGGCACCTGGAACACTTTCTCCAGCTCGATGACGGGCATGTACTCGTCGCGCACCTTTACCAACTGGGAGCCCTGACCCACCGTACTGACGGCATCGGGCTTGACCTGGAAGGACTCGACGACCGAGGACAGCGGCAGGATGTAGACCTCATCGCCGACACCCACCGACATGCCGTCCATGATGGCCAGTGTCAGGGGCAGACGCACCGACACCCGCATACCGACACCTTCGGCCGAATCGATCTCCACCGTACCGTTGAGCGCCGCGATGTTCTTCTTCACCACATCCATACCGACACCGCGCCCCGAAATATCGGTCACCGTTTCGGCGGTGGAGAAGCCCGGCGCAAAAATCAGCTGCCACACCTCGCTGTCCGGCATCTGATCGGAGACATCCAGTCCGCGCTCGCGGGCCTTCTGGAGGATCTTCTCGCGCGACAGGCCGCGTCCATCATCGCGCACCTCGATCACGATGGATCCACCCTGGTGCGCGGCCGACAGCGTGATGGTGCCGGTCTCCGGCTTGCCCTTGGCCAGTCGATCCTGCGGCATCTCAATGCCATGGTCGCAGCTGTTGCGCACGAGGTGGGTCAGGGGGTCCGTGATCTTCTCCACCAGCCCTTTGTCCAACTCGGTAGCCTCGCCCTGCGTCACGAAATCCACCTTCTTGCCCAGCTTGCTGGCCAGATCGCGCAGCATGCGCGGGAAGCGGCTGAACACGATGGACATCGGAATCATGCGAATGGACATGACCGATTCCTGCAGATCGCGCGTGTTGCGATCCAGGTCGGCCAGCCCGGTCAGCAACTGCTGGTACACCGTTGGATCCAGCGTACGGCTGTTCTGCGCCAGCATGGCCTGCGTGATCACCAGTTCGCCGACCAGATTGATCAGCTGGTCCACCTTGTTGATGGCGACGCGGATCGTGGCTGCCTCAGGCTGCGCCAACTGTGCAGCCGGTGCCTTGGCGCCGGCCTTGGCCGCGGCACTCACGGGCTTGGCTGCAGCGGGCGCGCCGGGCGCGCCCTCGAAAAACCCGAAACCCGGCGCGGGTGCGATCGGCGTTCCGGGCGGCGGATCATCGTCGAAACCCGAACCCGGGGCAGGCTCACCCTCGCCCAGATCGCGGATGTGGACGTTTTCGCGCGCCACGTGGAAGGCGAACAGGTCGAGCAGGTCTTCGTTGCTGGACGCCGTACCCACCTTGAACACGCGCACGTTCGGCTGGTCACTGGGCAGATCAACGATTTCGCCCAAGCCGGCTATGTCACGGAACAGATCCTTGACCGGGTCCACCTGGTCCAGCCGCTCCAGCGGGCCCATGCGGATCTCCAACTGGCGCTCGCCCTTGACAGTGGGGGTGGCAGCAACGGGCGCGGCCACCGGAGGTGCGGCCACCACAGCAGGCGTGGGGGCGGGCACAGGGGCCGGTGCCGGCGCAGCGGCCACCGCCGCCGGCGCAGCCCCGGAAGCCAGTTCACTGATGCGGCGCACCAAGTCCGAGGTATCCGGCGGATCACCAGCCTCACCGGCCTGGTGGCGCGCCAACAGGCTGCGGGAAATGTCGGCCGATTCCAGCAGCACGTCGACCATCATGGCGTTGGGCTGCAACTCATGGCGACGCAGCTTGTCGAGCAGCGACTCCATCTGGTGCGTCAACTCCGCCACATCACTGAAGCCGAAGGTTGCCGCGCCCCCTTTGACCGAGTGGGCACAACGGAAGATGCCATTCAACTCCTCGTCATCGGCCGTCTCCAGATCAAGGTTGAGCAGCATCTGCTCCATCAGATCCAGGTTTTCACCCGCTTCTTCAAAGAAGATCTGATAGAACTGACTCAGATCAAAATCACCGGACCCACTGCTTTCCTGATGCGCCTCAGCCATGACTAGAACTCCTGTGTTTCGTGCGCGCCGCCGACCCCAGATCGGGCTCTTACTTATTTGTTGATGACCTTCTGGATCACATCCAGCAACCGGGCCGGATCGAAGGGCTTGACCAACCAGCCGGTCGCACCGGCCGCACGGCCGGCCTGCTTCATCAGGTCACTGGACTCGGTAGTCAGCATGAGGATGGGTGTGGTCTTGAACTGGGGATGCTCGCGCAGCTTGCGGGTCAGGCCCAGACCATCCAGGCGCGGCATGTTCTGATCCGTCAGGACCAGGTCGAAGTGCTGGGCCTGCGCCTTCTCATAGGCATCTTGACCATCCACCGCCTCCACCACCTGGTAGCCCGCACCCGTCAGAGTGAAAGACACCATCTTGCGCATGGAAGGCGAGTCGTCAACGGCAAGTATCAAGGGCATATGAGGCTCCGACAGATTGGAATAAGCTAAAAAACATTCAGAACAACTCGATGGACCCGGCGTCCATCTCATCCTGAGTCACGGGGTTAGGCCGCTCAGGGACTTCTTCAACAAAAGGCACGGCCTCACCATCCTCCTGCCCCATGGACTCGGCTGCCAGACGGTAGGCACAGCCCTGCAGGATCTTGGC
>CALRMF020000126.1:0-8273 GCA_943369035.1 Curvibacter sp. AEP1-3 | reverse complement strand
CCTGGCCAGCAGCCACAACGGCGTGTTCATCACCAATGCGAGCCTGGCCAGCCAGCCGATCGTGTTTGTCAACGACGCTTTCCAGAAGATCACCGGGCTGGCACCGCATCAGATTCTTGGGCGGGGTGTCGGGCAGCTGCTGACGGTTGAGGCGTCAGACACCCTGCAGGCTCTACTCGAGGCAATGCGCGAACAGCGTAGCACCAGCGTCGCACTGCAACTGCGGCTCGCGCATGGACGCGAGATCACGGCCGAGGTGTCACTCTCCCCGGTGCGCTCGGGTCAAGGGACGCTGACCCATTACATCGGCATCGTCTCCGACGTGACGGCCCGCGTCCAGGCCGAGCAGGCGATTGCCGAGCGCGGTGCCCAGCTCGATGCCATCTTCAGCCTGAGCCCGGATGGCTTTGTGCTGTTCGATGCCGACGGCTACCTCATCTTCGCCAACCCCGCGTTCGAACGCATGACCGGCAAGTACTGGACACGCCCGGGTCTGCCCAAGACGCAGGAAGAGTTCGGCCATAGCCTGGCCGCCCTGTGCCACCCGGACCACCCCATGCCGCCGCTGCTGGAGAACGGAAATGGCGAACAACCATGGCAGGCCCGTCTGGTGCTGGCGCGGCCACAGCACCGCGTGGTCCAGGCGCAGGCACGGCGCAACGTCGCCGGTCGCAGCGAAACCATCCTCTACTTTCGCGACGTCACGCACGAGGACGAGGTGGACCGCATGAAGAGCGAGTTCCTGGCTTCGGCGGCCCATGAGCTGCGCACGCCGATGGTCAGCATCTTCGGCTTCACCGAGCTTCTGCTGCGGCGCAAGTTCAGCGAGGAGCGACAGGCGGACATGCTGCAGACCATTCACCGCCAGTCCGGCCTGCTGGTCAAGATGATCAACGAGTTGCTGGACCTGGCACGCATCGAGTCGCGCCGCGGCCTGGACCTGCACATTGCGTCCCACCCCCTGCGGGAACTGGTGCAGCACAGCATCAAGGGCCTGATGCTCAAGGACACCGACCGCCAGGTCAACGTGGGCACCATCCCGGACGTCCAGGTGCTGATCGACCCCGAAAAGATGCAGCTGGCCCTCAACAACGTGCTGGGCAATGCCTTCAAGTACTCGCCCGATGGTGGCGAGGTCCGCCTGTCTGTACAGGTACGGCCACGCAACGGCAGCGACCACGTCGTGCTGGCCGTGAGCGACCAGGGCATCGGCATGAAGCCGGAGCAATTGGCACGTGCCTTCGAGCGGTTTTACCGTGCCGACACCACCGGCAACATCCCCGGCACCGGCCTGGGCTTGAGTCTGGTGAAGGAAATCGCCGAACTGCACCACGGCGGCGTGGAAATCGAGAGTGAATTCGGCGTCGGCACCACGGTGCGCCTGTGGATACCGCTGACGACGGAAGGTGCGGCCCAAGCGACGCAAGAGGCCTGACCGCCCTTGACCGGCCGGCCTCGGGCGCCACAGCCTTCGGGCAAACCCGGCGTCAGGTGACGGCGTGTTGACGCGCCAGGGCTTCGATCTCTGCGAACGGCACCGGTTTCTGGAAAACCTTGACTTCGGCCGGCAGACCACCGCGGTCGGCAATGTCACCGGGGCTCAAGGCTGTGACCACCACCAGATTCAGGTCTTCGAAGCCGGAACCCGGCTTCTTGAGCGAACGCACCATCTGGAAACCGTCCATGCCCGGCATGTTGAGGTCGGTCACCACCATGTCGGGACGCAACTGGCCGATGCGCACCAGCCCTTCGAAGCCGTTAACGGCAGTAGTGAGCTCCACGGGGAAGTCCCAGCCTTCCACCACCATCGAGAAGAGACGCAACAGATCGGCATCGTCTTCCACCACCAGCAGCTTGCATGGCTGGGCCTTGGATGCGCTGGCCTCGTTCGACAGCGATGGTTGCCCGATCACCTGGGAACGCTCGGCGATCAGTTTTTCCACCGCACTGCGCGCGATGCGGCGGTGACCTCCGGCCGTGCGCCAGGCCGGCAACACACCGGACTCGACCCACAACTGCACTGTCCGCACCGCAACCCCCAATGCCTCTCCTGCCTCACGAGTGGTCATGAGTTCATCATTGGCAGAGATTTTTCTCATATTTGATGTTTTTAGCTTTGGATTGCTCGCGCGATTCTATATCCACATTCAGCAAACACACTCTGGTCCGGATGTAACGGTCTCCGGCCGGGTGTCCGTCCTCCCGTGGCGAAGGCCGCAACGGCGCGGCAGCCAGGCATGCCGCCGCACTCACGCGGTACGCTCATGCCCGGCCAGCGAAGGTCGCCAAGGAAGCGCCGCTGTTGATGTCGTCACGCAGGTTGGCGAAGTCTGTCAGGTGAGCCAGGAACACATCGAGCATCTCGGGGTCGAACTTGCGACCGCGTTGCTCCTGCATCATCGCGCAAGCTTGTTCGTCACTAAGTGCGTTGCGGTAGACCCGCTCCATGGTCAAGGCATCGAAAACGTCGACGACGGCCACGACACGCCCGCACCAGGGGATCTGATCACCGGCCAGGCCAAAGGGGTAGCCGGAGCCGTCCCAGTTTTCATGGTGCGTCAAGGCCACCTGGGCAGCCATGGCAAAGAGTGGCACCTCCGACTTCCCGATGATCTCCGCCCCGATCACCGTGTGGTTGTTCATGATGGCCCGCTCGGCCAAGGTATAGCGGCCGGGCTTTTTCAGTACCTGGTCAGGAACGGCAATCTTGCCGATGTCGTGCATCGGTGCTGCCAGCCCGAGGGCATGCGCCTCTTCGTCCGAATACCCCAGCAGGCGCGCCAGCAACTCCGACAAGGCACCCACGCGGTCCATATGGACGCCGGTATCCTCGTCACGGTAATCGGCGGCCCGGGCCAGCAACGTCAGCGCCTGCAGGTGTGCCTGCTCGAGCTGCTGCATGGCCTGTACCTTCTGCCGCATCAGGTGCTTAAGGTCGCTGGCATAGCGTTGCAGCTGTGCCAGGGCCGCCTCCGGGTCCGTGAAGGCCAGCGGGTGGCCAAGGCTCGTCAGTTGAGCGACTGTCTCCTGCGTTGGCGTCATGCTCCGTCTCCTGCAGCCGCCAAAGCTATAGTGGTCAACGTGTCGGTCGACAGCGTAGGCACGGCGGATGCTCGTCAGTTGTTGTCAGATTTATCATATTTTAATCATATTTATCATTTAAGTAAGAAAATGGGCAAACTTCTCCCCTTGCAAGGCCGCCGCATTCTCAGCCTCAGCCTGAACCTGCCTGGCCCTGCCGCCTTGCTGCGCTGCAAAGCCATGGGCGCACGCTGCGTCAAAGTAGAGCCGCCCCAGGGTGATCCGATGCAGCACTACCGAGACGAGGCGTACGCCGAGATGCACCAAGGCATCCGTGTGCTCAGCGCGGATCTCAAGCAGCCCGCCGGCCAGCAGCGGCTGCAACGCGAGCTGGCTCAGGCCGATGTGCTGCTGACATCGTTCCGTCCGTCGGCCTTGACCAAGCTCGGGCTGGACTGGAAGCGACTGCACAAGGCCTACCCGCAGCTATGCCAGGTCGCCATCGTCGGCGCGGCCGGCGAGCGGGCCGAGGAACCCGGCCATGACCTCACCTACCAGGCGGAGCACGACCTTGTGACCGGGCTGGAACTGCCGGCCTCCCTGTTTGCCGACATGGGCGGCGCACTGATGGCCAGCGAGGCCGTGTTGCAGGCCCTGCAGCTGCGTGAGCGCAAAGGGCATGGCGTGTTGATCGAAGTGGCGTTGGCCGACGCCGCCGCTTGGCTGGCCCTGCCGCGCCGCTGGGGCCTGACGCAACCCACCGGCGCCGTGGGTGGTGCCCATGCTGGCTATCGCGTCTATGCCTGCAAGGATGGACGGGTGGCGGTGGCGGCGCTGGAACCGCACTTCGCTGCCGCACTGTGCCAGGCCGCCGGCATCCCGGGCAGCGACGTGCGCAGCATGCTGGCGCCGGCGACGCAGCGTGCCATGGCAGCATTCTTCCTCACGCAGACGCGGCGACAGCTGGAACGACTGGCCGTCAGCCGCGACATTCCGCTGCACACGCTACCAAAGTCATAGCAACTTACGCCAGAGGGCCAAGGACCAGAGGCCCAAAAGGCCAACAAGGAAAACTCAGCGTGGCTTGCGTGCCGGCTTGCCGCCACGCGCGGCGCCACCGGTGTCGCGCGGCGGCAGACCGGTATGCTGGGTCAGCAACCGCCCCTTCGCCGGCGCCTTGCCAACGGTTGGCGCCGCCGTCTTGGTGCCAGGCGCCGGCGTGGAGTTCTTGCGCCGCGCGCTCTGGTAGCTGCCGTCCGTCATCGGCTGGAAGGTCGGCACCAGGTGCTGCTTGCCGTTGCCGATCAGGTCGGCGCGGCCCATGGCCTTCAGCGCCTCGCGCAGCAGCGGCCAGTTGTTCGGGTCGTGGTAGCGCAGGAACGCCTTGTGCAAACGGCGGCGCTTCTCGCCGCGAACGATGTCCACCTTCTCGGCCCGGCTGTCGCGGTGGATGCCCTTGAGCGTGTTCAGCCCGGTGTGGTACATCGCCGTGGCCGTGGCCATGGGGCTGGGGTAGAAGGTCTGCACCTGGTCGGCGCGGAAACCGTTTTTCTTCAGCCACAGCGCCAGGTTCATCATGTCCTCGTCGCGGGTGCCCGGATGCGCGGCGATGAAGTACGGGATCAGGAACTGCGTCTTGCCCGCCTCTTCGCTGTACTTCTCGAACATCTGCTTGAAGCGGTCGTAGCTGCCGATGCCAGGCTTCATCATCTTGGACAGCGGGCCCTGCTCGGTGTGCTCGGGCGCGATCTTCAGGTAGCCGCCCACGTGATGCTGCACCAGCTCCTTCACGTACTCGGGCGACTTCACCGCCAGGTCGTAGCGCAGGCCGGAGCCGATCAGGATCTTCTTCACCCCCTTGAGCGCGCGCGCGCGGCGGTACATGTGGACCAGCGCGCTGTGGTCGGTGTTCAGGTTCTGGCAGATGCCGGGGTAGACGCAGCTGGGCTTGCGGCAGGCGGCCTCGATCTCGGGCGACTTGCAGCCGATGCGGTACATGTTGGCGGTCGGACCGCCGAGGTCGGAGATGACGCCGGTAAAGCCGGTCACCTTGTCGCGGATCTCCTCGATCTCGTGGATCACCGAGTCTTCCGAGCGGCTCTGGATGATGCGGCCCTCGTGCTCGGTGATGGAGCAGAAGGTGCAACCGCCGAAGCAGCCTCGCATGATGTTGACCGAGAAGCGGATCATCTCCCAGGCCGGGATCTTGGTGGCACCGTCATGGCTGCCGTGCTCATCCGCGTAGGTCGGGTGAGGGCTGCGCGCGTACGGCAGGCCGAAGACGTAGTCCATCTCGGCCGTAGTGAGCGGAATCGGTGGCGGGTTGATCCAGACGTCGCGCGCCGTCGTGCCTTCGCCATGCGCCTGCACCAGCGCGCGGGCGTTGCCGGGGTTGGTCTCCAGGTGCAGCACGCGGTTGGCGTGGGCATACAGCACCGGGTCGGCCTTCACCTGCTCAAAGCTCGGCAGGCGGATCACGGTGCGCTCGCGCGGCGGACGCTTGCCCTTGCCCGCCAGGGCCGGATTGGGCACGAAACTCAGCGGCTGGATCGCCGGCATGACTTCCGTCGCTCCCCCCTCTTCCTTGGAACAGGACTGCCCCTGCGCTGCCGCCTGCTCGGCGGTCGTCTGGTAAGGGTTGATGTGATCGTCGACGCGACCCGGCGTGTCGACCTCGGTCGAGTCGATCTCGAACCACTCGCTGTCGGCGCCGTGGGGCGAGTTGCGGCGCACGAAGGCGGTGCCGCGCACATCGGTGATCTCGGCCACCGGCACTTTGGCGGCGATGCGATGTGCCACTTCCACCAGGGCGCGTTCGGCATTGCCATAGAGCAGCAGATCGCACTTGCTGTCCACCACGATGGAGCGGCGCACCTTGTCGCTCCAGTAGTCGTAATGCGCGATGCGGCGCAGCGAACCCTCGATGCCGCCCAGCACGATCGGCACGTCCGGGTAGGCCTCGCGGCAGCGCTGGCTGTAGACGATGGCCGCGCGGTCCGGCCGCTTGCCGCCCACGTCCCCCGGGGTGTAGGCGTCGTCGCTGCGGATCTTGCGGTCGGCCGTGTAGCGGTTGATCATGGAGTCCATGTTGCCCGCCGTCACGCCCCAGAACAGCTTGGGCTTGCCCAGCACCTTGAACGGCTCAGCGCTCTGCCAGTCGGGCTGGGCGATGATGCCCACCCGGAAGCCCTGCGCCTCCAGCACGCGTCCGATCACCGCCATGCCGAAGCTCGGGTGGTCCACATAGGCGTCGCCAGTCACCAAGATGATGTCGCAGCTGTCCCAGCCCAGCTGCTCCATCTCGGCGCGGCTCATGGGCAGGAACGGCGCTGTGCCGAAGCGCGCCGCCCAGTACTTGCGGTAGCTGGTCAGCGGTTTGGCCGCGCGCGGAAAAAAGGAGACGTCGACGGGAGCGTTCATGGGACCTCGGAGAGGCAACTAGTGTACGGTTTTGCGCCAACCGGCACCCGCACAAGGGCATATTCGTGCGGCGCGGCGCCATTTGTGTGAAGATGACCGCCGTTCCGGATCTCATCAGTGCACCATGACCTCTGCGCCCGACACCCCGCTCTCGACCATTTTCCAGGCCCAGCAGGCAGCCTACGCCCGTGATCGCGATCCCAGCCCGGCCCAGCGGCTGGAGCGGCTGGAGCGGCTGCGGCAGCTGCTGACCGAGCACGAGGGCGCACTGGCCGATGCCATCTCGGCCGATTTCGGTCACCGCTCGCGCCACGAGACCGTCATCGCCGAGGTCTTCATCGTGCGCTCGGCCATTGCCCACACCCGCCGCCACCTCAAACGCTGGATGGCGCGCCGCCGCGTGGCGACGGCGTTTCATTCGCTGCCCGCGTCCAGCTGGGTGCAACCACAACCGCTGGGCGTGGTGGGCATCGTCAGCCCCTGGAACTATCCGCTGCAGCTGGCCCTGGCCCCTGCGGTGGAAGCCCTGGCTGCGGGTAACCGCGTGATGATGAAGCCCAGCGAGCTGACGCCCCGCTTCTCTGCCCTGCTGGCCGAGCTGATCGGCCGGTACTTTGCGTCGGAGGAGTGCGCTGTGATCACCGGCGACGCCGAGACCGCCAAGGCCTTCGTCAGCCAGCCCTTCGACCACCTGCTGTTCACCGGTTCCACGGCGGTCGGCCGCCAGGTGGCGCTGGCCGCCGCGAACCACCTCACCCCCGTGACGCTGGAGCTGGGCGGCAAATCGCCGGTGATCATCAATCCGGATGCGGACCTGCAGGACGCCGCTCGCAGGATTGCCGCCGGCAAACTGCTCAACGCCGGCCAGACCTGCATTGCACCGGACTACGTGTTGGTTCCGGACGGACTGCGCGACGCCTTTGTCGATGCCTACGCCGCTGCGGCGCGCCGGCTCTACCCCACCCTGGCCAGCAACCCCGACTACACCAGCATCGTCAACGAGCGTCACCTTGCCCGGTTGCAGGGCTTGCTGGACGAGGCCCAGGCCCGCGGCGCGCGGCTGTTGCCCACCCACGCCGGGGAGGCGGCGCAGGCCGGGACCCGCAAGATGACGCCGGTCGTGCTGCTGGACGTCAACGACGGCATGCGGGTGATGCAGGAGGAGATCTTCGGTCCCTTGCTGCCGGTGCTCCCGGTGCGCGACCTCGACGACGCCATCGATTACGTCAACGCGCATCCGCGCCCACTGGCGCTGTACTGGTTTGGCCGCAGCCCGGCCGACCGCGACCGCGTGCTACAGCAGACCCTCTCCGGCGGCGTCACGATCAACGACACCTTGCTGCACGTAGCCCAGGACAACCTGCCCTTCGGCGGTGTCGGCCCCAGCGGCATGGGGGCTTACCACGGCCAGGCTGGCTTCGACCTGTTTTCCAAACTGCGGCCGGTCTTTTCCCAGTCGCGCTTTGCCGGTACCCGATTGCTGCAACCGCCCTATGGGACGCTGGCCGAGCGTGTGATCGGCCTGCTCAAGCGCCTGGTCTAGCGCCGTCGCGACGGGACGGATAATCCGGGCATGCCAGACGCCCCTGTCGCCGCGCGCCAGCAGCCGCGCTCACCAACCGACCTCTTCCTGTCCTTCACCGCACTGGCCCTGCAGGGCTTTGGCGGCGTGATTGCCATCGCCCAGCGCGAGCTGGTGGAACGCAAGCGCTGGATGACGAGCGAGGAGTTCGTCGAGGAATGGGCGGTGGCGCAGATCATGCCCGGGCCCAACATCGTCAACATGAGCATCAACATCGGCGGCCGTTACTTCGGCCTGCGCGGTGCGCTGG
>CALRMF020000125.1:0-8284 GCA_943369035.1 Curvibacter sp. AEP1-3 | reverse complement strand
CTCATCTGTCGCGCCGTGAAGCCGAGGCCTTTTACGCCGTGCACAAGGAGCGCCCCTTCTTCAAGGATCTGGTGGACTTCATGGTCTCCGGCCCGGTCATGATCCAGGTGTTGGAGGGCGAAGGCGCCATCCTCAAGAACCGTGACCTGATGGGCGCGACCGACCCGAAGAAAGCCGCTCCGGGTACCATCCGCGCCGATTTCGCCGACAGCATCGACGCCAACGCCGTGCACGGTTCCGACGCGCCCGAGACGGCGGCTGTGGAAGTGGCCTTCTTCTTCCCCGGCATGAACATCTATTCCCGCAGAAACATGCGATGACGGCCAATCTTCTCGATTTTGATCTCGAGGGCTTGGCCCTTTTCTGCGAGCGGCTGGGGGAGAAGCGTTTTCGTGCCACCCAGCTGTTTCGCTGGATACACCAGAAGGGGGCGGCCAGCTTCGGCGAGATGACCGACTTGGCCAAGTCCCTGCGAGAAAAACTCGCGACCTCGGCCCACATCAAGGGGTTGGACGTCATCTCCCAGCAGATTTCCGCCGACGGGACCATCAAGTGGCTGTTCGATGTCGGCGACGGCAATGCCGTCGAGTCCGTTTTCATTCCTGAAGATGACCGTGGCACGCTGTGCGTGTCGTCGCAGGCCGGGTGCGCGGTCGGTTGCCGGTTTTGCTCTACCGGGCACCAAGGCTTCAGCCGCAACCTGACGACCGGCGAAATCGTCGCCCAGCTCTGGTTCGCCGAGCATTTCCTGCGCAAGCACCTGGGGCGCCAAGATCGAGTCATCACCAACGTGGTGATGATGGGTATGGGGGAGCCGCTGCAGAACTACACGGCACTGATCCCGGCGCTGCGCATCATGCTGGATGACCACGGCTACGGCCTGTCGCGCCGCCGCCTGACGGTCTCCACCTCGGGCGTGGTACCGATGATGGACCGTCTGGCGCAGGATTGCCCGGTGGCGCTGGCGGTATCGCTGCACGCGCCCAACGATGCCTTGCGCGACAACCTGGTGCCGCTGAACCGGAAGTACCCGATTGCCGAGCTGATGGCGGCCTGCAATCGCTACCTGCAGCATGCGCCGCGCGACTTCATCACCTTCGAGTACTGCATGCTGGATGGCGTCAACGACCAGCCTGAGCATGCCCGGCAGTTGGTCGAGTTGGTGCGCCAGCACGCGACCGGTGGCGTCTGGTGCAAGTTCAACCTGATTCCTTTCAACCCCTTTCCGGCGTCCGGCTTGCACCGGTCGCCGCAGAGCCGGGTGGTGTCCTTCGCCAAAATCCTCGCGGATGCTGGTATCGTCACGACCATACGCAAGACCCGGGGTGACGATATCGACGCGGCGTGCGGCCAGTTGGCCGGCGACGTCAAGGATCGCACCCGGGTGACCGAGCGCATGGCGCAGCGTCGTACCGTGATGCTCGCGCCGGTGGCTGCGGGGCAGGGCAAGTCGGAGGAGTGATAGGGCATGAGATCAAGCGGGACAGGGATGCGGCGCTGGGCGATGTGCCTGTGGGCAGGCTGTTGGGCACTGGTGGCGGTGGTGGGGCTCGCCGGTTGTGCCACCACGGGCGGCGCGGGCGGGGCTGACAGCCACGCGGACATCGTGACCGAATCCGACGAGCCAGAGGTGCGCAAGCGCGCGCGCATTCGGCTCCAGTTGGCGGTGGGGTATTTCGAGCAGGGGCAGACCACGATTGCCCTGGACGAGATCAAGCAGGCGCTGGCGGTTGATCCCTCCTATGCCGACGCCTTCAACCTGCGCGGCCTGATCTACATGCGGCTCAATGACCTGCGATTGGCGGAAGACAGTTTTCGCCGCGCCATGGCACTCAACCCGCGGGATGCCAACGTGACGCACAACTACGGCTGGCTGCTCTGCCAGCAGGCGCGCTACGCCGAGTCCTATCAGGCCTTCGGCCAGGCGCTGGCCAATCCGACCTATGGCGGACGTGCCAAGACCTGGATGACGCAGGGCCTGTGTCAATTGCGGGCCGGCCTGCAGGCCGAGGCAGAGCACAGCCTGAGCAAATCCTATGAACTCGATGCAGGCAATCCCGTCACCGGTTACAACCTGGCCTCCTTGCTGTACCAGCGCGGTGAGCTGGGGCGTGCCCAGTTCTACATCCGGCGCCTGAACAACAGCGAACTGGCGAATGCAGAGTCGCTCTGGCTGGGGATCAAGATTGAACAGCGCCAAGGGAACAGGGATGCCGTGGAACAGTTGGCGACCCAACTCAAGAGGCGCTATCCACAATCGCGTGAAGCGGGAGCCTATGAGCGAGGGGCATTCAATGAGTGAAGAAGTGCAAGCCGAAGTGATGTCGGAGCCGGCAAGCCAGGAGGCACCGGCGGAGAAGCAGCCGACGGCGGGTGAGTTGCTCCGTCAGGCGCGCGAGGCGGCAGGTCTGCACGTGGCCGCGCTGGCAGTGTCGATGAAAGTGCCGGTGAAGAAGCTGGAGGCGCTGGAGTCGGATCGACTCGACCTCCTGCCGGACGCCGTGTTTGTACGGGCGCTGGCGTCCAGCGTCTGCCGTACCCTCAAGATGGATCCCACGCCAGTCCTGGCGCTGTTGCCCCAGACGACCGCACCGCAACTCAAGCCGGACGAATGGGGCATCAATGCGCCGTTCCGCGCGCCCGGCGATGTGGCAACGGCTTCCATGTGGAGTCAGCTCTCGCGTCCGGGCGTGCTGGCTGCCCTGGCCCTGCTGGTCGCTGCTCTGGTGCTGATCCTTTTCCCTTCGATGGAGCGCGAGGAAGGCGCCGGTGGCTCGGCCTCTGAAGTGGTGGTGGCGTTGCCAACGCCGGCGACCGTGGCGCCGCAGCCGGATGCGGCGGCGAAGCCTGCCGAGACACCAATGGAGAAACCGGTCGAGGTGAAGACCCCGGTGCCGCCACCGGTTGCGGCAGCGCCTGCACCAGTCGCCGCGCCGGTGGCCTTGCCGTCAGCGCAGGTGACTCCGCCGGTGGTACCGGTCGCGCCCGCGGCGGCCGCGGTTCAACCCGTCACGGCCAGCGGCAGCGGTGTGCTCGCCTTCAAGGCCCGCGGCCCGTCGTGGGTCGAGGTGACGGATGCGCAAGGCGTGGTGCAGCTGCGCCGTACGCTGGTGACTGGCGAGACGGTAGGCGTCTCCGGTGCCTTGCCGTTGTCGGTGGTGGTGGGGCGTGCGGACGTCACGGACGTCCTGGTTCGTGGCAAGCCCTTCAGTCTTGATACGGTGGCGCGCGAGAACGTGGCCCGGTTCGAGGTGAAATAAGTGCAAGCTGGAGTTCCGATCGAGCAGGCGGCACCCAAGCCGCGCCGTTCCCGCCAGGCCCGGGTGGTCTGGGGTTCCCGCGTCGTGACGGTCGGTGGCGATGCGCCAGTGCGCGTGCAGTCGATGACCAACACCGACACGGTCGATGCCATCGGAACCGCGATCCAGGTCAAGGAGTTGGCCCTGGCGGGTTCCGAAGTGGTGCGCATCACGGTGAATACGCCCGAAGCAGCCCAGGCGGTGCCGCATATCCGTGAGCAGCTCGACCGCATGGGCGTTGATGTGCCGCTGGTGGGCGACTTCCACTACAACGGCCATACCTTGCTGACGCAGTACCCGGCCTGCGCCGAAGCCCTGTCCAAGTACCGGATCAACCCGGGTAACGTCGGCAAGGGCGACAAGCGCGATCGCCAGTTTGGCCAGATGATTGAAGCCGCCATGCGTTGGGACAAGCCGGTGCGCATCGGCGTCAACTGGGGCAGCCTGGATCAGGAGTTGCTCGCCGGCCTGATGGACGAGAACAGTCGTCGGCCCCAGCCCTGGGATGCCAAGGCAGTGATGTACGAGGCCTTGATCACATCGGCGATCGATTCAGCCCGTCTGGCCGAGAGCATGGGCATGGATTGCAATCAGATCATCCTGTCGTGCAAGGTCAGCGGTGTGCAGGACCTGATTTCGGTCTACCGCGAGCTGGCCCGGCGCTGCGACTATGCGCTACACCTGGGCCTGACCGAGGCTGGCATGGGGACCAAGGGCACCGTGGCCTCGGCGGCAGCGTTGTCCATCCTGCTGCAGGAAGGCATTGGCGACACCATCCGTGTTTCGTTGACGCCGCAGCCGGGTGAATCGCGCACGCAGGAGGTGGTGATTGCCTCCGAGATCCTGCAGGCCTTGGGGTTGCGAGTGTTCGTGCCGAGCGTCACGGCCTGCCCAGGCTGTGGCCGTACCACCAGCACCACCTTCCAGGAGCTCGCCAAGCAGATCGACGACTTCCTGCGCACGCAGATGCCAGTCTGGCGCAATCGCTACCCCGGGGTCGAGAACCTGAAGGTGGCTGTGATGGGCTGCATTGTCAATGGCCCGGGTGAGAGCAAGCATGCCGATATCGGCATCAGCCTGCCCGGTACCGGCGAGGCGCCTGCCGCGCCGGTGTTCATTGATGGCGAAAAGCGCATGACGCTGCGCGGCGATGCCATTGCGCGCGATTTCCAGCGCGTGGTTGAAACCTATATCGAAAACCGCTTCGGTTCGGCGAACGCGTCCGAAGCTGCCTGAAACAATCCATGAGCGAGAAGAAACAGGCCGCAAAGGCCGAGAAGCTGACGGCCGTGAAAGGCATGAACGACCTCCTGCCGCCCGAATCGGCGCGTTGGGAGTGGTTCGAGCAGGAGGTGCGCGCCTTGATGGCGCGCTTTGCCTACCGCAACATCCGCACGCCCATCGTCGAACCGACACCGCTGTTCATTCGCGGCCTGGGTGAGGTGACCGACATTGTCGAGAAGGAGATGTACTCCTTCGAAGACCGGCTCAACGGCGAACAGCTGACGCTGCGGCCCGAGTGCACCGCCGGTGTGGTGCGCGCGGTGGTGGAGCACAACCTGCTGTATGACGGCGGCAAGCGCCTGTACTACATGGGACCGATGTTCCGCCACGAGCGCCCGCAACGCGGCCGCTACCGCCAGTTCCACCAGATTGGCGCCGAAGCGCTGGGCTTTGCCGGCGCCGAGATCGACGCCGAGATGATCCTGCTGGCCGATGCGCTCTGGAAGGTGCTGGGCCTGACCGACGTGCGCCTGGAGCTCAACAGCCTGGGCCAGCCGGATGAGCGCAAGCAGCACCGTGGCGCACTGATCGCCTATTTCGAACAGCACGCTGATCAGCTTGATGAGGATGCCAGGCGCCGTCTGCACAGCAACCCGCTGCGCATCCTGGACACCAAGAACCCGGCCATGCAGGCGCTGGTGGAAGCCGCCCCCAAGCTGATCGACTACCTGGGCGAGGCCTCGCTGGCGCACTTCAATCAGGTGCGCGCCATCCTCGATGCGGCCGGCGTGGCCTACACCATCAACCCCCGCCTGGTGCGTGGCATGGACTACTACAACCTGACGGTGTTCGAGTTCATCACCACGCGGCTGGGTTCGCAGGGCACCATCTGTGGCGGTGGTCGTTATGACTACCTGATCGAGCAGATCGGCGGCAAGCCGGCGCCGGCGGTGGGCTGGGCCCTGGGCGTGGAGCGTGTGCTGGAGCTGCTGAAGGAGCAGGGCACCGAGCACCCGCTGCCGCAGCCCGACGCCTATGCCATCGTGCCCGATGCGGCAACCTTGCCGCAGGTGCTGGCTGTCTTGCAGGCGGTGCGCGCCGCCGGTGTGAGTGTGCAGATGCATGCCGGCACGGCGGAGGGTATGGGCAGCATGAAATCGCAATTCAAGAAGGCCGACGCCAGTGGCGCCCGCTACGCACTGATCTTCGGCGCGGACGAGCTGGCCCGCGGCGAGGTCACGGTCAAGGCGCTGCGCGACGGCAGCGGCGCACAGGTCAGTCGCCCGCTGGCGCAAGTGGCCGATTGGGCGGCCCACCTACAATCGAAGGCTTAACACCTTTCTATTCCATGGCACATCTCGACCTCGAAGAACAAGAACAGCTGGACCAGATCAAGCATTTCTGGCGTCAGTACGGCAACAGCATCACCTGGGTGCTGATCATCGTGCTGGCGGGCTTTGCCGGCTGGAACCTGTATCAGTACTGGCAGCGCAACCAGGCCGCGCAGGCGGCTGCCATGTACGACGAAGTCGAGCGCGTGGCACGTGCGGGCGATCCGGCCAAACTCGACCGGGCCTGGACCGACATGAAAGAAAAGTTTGGCGCCACCACCTATGCGCAGCAGGCCGGTCTGCTCGTGGCCAAGGTGAATGCCGATGCCGGCCGAACCGACGCCGCGAAGGCGGCCCTGCAGTGGGTGGCTGACCAGTCCTCGGACAAGGGCTATCAGGCCGTGGCCCGTCTGCGCCTCGCGGGCGTGCTGCTGGACGCCAAGGCCTATGACGAGGGCCTCAAGCAACTCGCCGGTGAGTTTCCTGCTGAGTTGGCGGCGCTGGCCGCCGACCGTCGCGGGGATATCTACCAGGCGCAGGGCAAGAAGGCCGAGGCCGTGTCGGAGTACCTCAAGGCCTACCAGGCGCTGGATGCCGGTAGCGACTACCGACGCCTGGTCGATGTGAAGCTGGCCGCACTCGGCGCCAGTGCCCAGGTCGACGCTACGACGGGGGCGAAAAAGTGAGCTTCCTCATGCGTGGTTTCCGTTTGATGCGCCTGTTGCTGGCGCTGGCCTTGGCGGCCGTTCTGGCAGCCTGTTCCAGCGGTCCGCAAAAACCTCGGCCGGTTGAACTGGGCCCGAGCGCAAATTTGATCAGCGTCCGCCAGGCCTGGTTGTCCAAGGTGGGCGAGGTGGCGATGCCGCTTGAGGTGCGGGTGGTCGGGCAGCAGGTGGCACTGGCCTCGTCGGACGGCTCGGTGGCCGTGCTGGATGCGCAGAACGGTGCCGATCTCTGGCGTACCTCGGTGGGTGCGGCGCTGGCCGCCGGTGTCGGCTATGACGGCCAGCGGGTTGCGGTGGTGACCCGCGGTAACGAGGTGGTGGTGCTGGATGGCGGCCGTGAACTCTGGCGCCAACGCCTCAATGCCAGCAGCCAGACCGCGCCGTTGGTGGCCGGCGCGCGGGTTTTCGTACTCACGGCCGATCGCACGGTCACAGCCTTTGATGGTCAGAGTGGCCGCCGGCTTTGGCAGCAGCAACGTACGGGTGAAGCTTTGGTGCTGCGCCAGGCGGGTGTCATGTTGGCCGTGGGTGACACGCTGGTGGTGGGCCTGTCGGGCAAGCTGGTTGGCTTGAATCCCCTTAACGGCAGCACCCGCTGGGAGGTCTCCATCGCATCGCCACGCGGTATCAACGACATCGAGCGCCTCGTGGATTTGGTGACCGGCGTGAGCCGCCAGGGGGATGTCGTGTGCGTGCGCGCCTTCCAGGCAGCGGTCGGTTGCGTGCAGGCTGGCCGCGGCGAGCTGCTCTGGACCAAGCCGGCCGTCAGCGGCACCGGTGTGCACGGCGACCGTGAGTTTGTCATTGGTGTCGAGTCCGACTCAACGGTTCAGGCTTGGCGTCGAAGCGATGGTGAACGCGCCTGGGCGCAGGACAAGCTGCGCTACCGTGAGTTGAGCGCGCCGCTGGTGGCCGGGCGTTCGGTGGTTGTGGGGGACGCCCAGGGCTGGCTGCATTTCCTGTCGCGTGACGATGGCAGCCTGCTGGCGCGCGTGGCGACCGACGGCAAGCCGATCACGGTCACACCTGTGCTGGCCGGCAACACCCTGGTCGTGGTGACGACCGGCGGCAGCGTGTACGGCTTCCGCCCCGAGTGAAACTGGATCGCCTTTCATGAAACCTGTTCTGGCCCTGGTGGGGCGTCCCAACGTCGGCAAGTCGACCCTGTTCAATCGGTTGACCAAGTCGCGTGACGCCATCGTGGCCGATTTCGCTGGCCTGACCCGCGACCGCCATTACGGTAACGGCAAGCTGGGCAAGCACGAGTTCATCGTCATCGACACCGGTGGCTTCGAGCCAACGGCAGAAGCCGGCATCTACAAGGAGATGGCCTCGCAGACCCGCCAGGCGGTGGCCGAGGCTGACGTGGTCATCTTCGTGGTTGATGTGCGTGCCGGACTCTCCGCGCAGGACCACGACATCGCCAACTACCTGCGCCGGCTGGGCAAGCCCTGCGTGCTGGTGGCCAACAAGGCCGAAGGCATGAAGGAAGGGGCGCAGCTGGCCGAGTTCTATGAACTGGGGCTGGGCGAAGTGCATCCGGTCTCCGCGGCGCATGGCCAGGGCATCCGTTCGCTGGTGGAGCTGGCGTTGGCGCCGCTGAACCTGCCGGATGAGGAGGAGGTCGAGGCCGAGCGCGATCCCGGTTTGATCAAGCTTGCCGTGGCCGGCCGTCCCAACGTCGGCAAGTCGACGCTGATCAACA
>CALRMF020000124.1:0-8310 GCA_943369035.1 Curvibacter sp. AEP1-3 | reverse complement strand
TACAACCGCGAGGTGGTGGACATGCCACCGTTCAATGCCGGCGGCGAGATGGTGGGCCTGACCTATGAAACCCTGCTGCGCCGCAGCCTGGCGCGCGGCGAGATTCAGGAGGCACTGGGGCGCGAGGACGAATGGCTGCGCCAGCGCCTGGCGGCCCGTGGCCTGCTCAAGGTGCCGGTGTTGCGCCGCTCCAGCGATGGGCGCTGGATGCATTACTACGAGTCCCGCGCCCCTTCCGGCAGTCTGATCATGGTGCGCATGGACGTGACCGATCTGGTGGAGAAAAGCCGGGAGCTGGAACGCGCCAACGAGTTGCTGTCGCGCCTGTCCACCACCGACAGCCTGACCGGGCTGGCCAACCGGCGCCAGTTTGACCAGAGCCTGCAGACCGAGTGGCTGCGCAGCGCGCGCAACCAGCAGCCGATCTCGCTGCTGATGATCGACATCGATTACTTCAAGCGCTACAACGACCACTATGGCCATCTGACCGGGGACGCGTGCCTGCGCCAGGTGGCCGGCATCCTGTTCGACTGCGCCCAGCGCGCGGGCGAGGTGGTGGCGCGCTACGGCGGCGAAGAGTTCGTCATGCTGCTGCCAGGGGCCGATGTCGAGGCAGCCCGCATCATGGCGCAGCGCTGCATGGACGAGTTGCACAAGGCGACCATTCCGCACGCCAACTCGCCGGTGGCACCGTGGCTGACCATCAGCATCGGCGTGGCCACGGCTGTGGCCGACCCCGACCTGCTGCCTGAAAGCCTGCTGAAGTGCGCCGACGCGGCGCTCTACCGCACCAAGGGTTCAGGCCGGGCACGGTTCGAGGTCGTGTCGACGACCTGAGGTCGGCTTTCAGCGTACCCGCATCCCCGGCTGCGCACCCGGCCAGGGGTTGAGCACGTAGATGCCCGGTTCGGCCTTCTCGTCGGCGTGGCTGGCGGCCAGCACCATGCCCTCGCTGACGCCGAACTTCATCTTGCGCGGCGCCAGGTTGGCCACCATCACCGTGAGCTTGCCCACCAGGTCTTCGGGCTTGTAGGCACTGGCGATGCCACTGAACACGTTGCGGGTCTTGCCTTCACCCACGTCCAGCGTGAGGCGCAGCAGCTTGGTGGAGCCCTCCACGGCTTCACAGGCCACGATCTGGGCAATGCGCAGGTCGATCTTGGCGAAGTCGTCGATGCTGATGGTGGGTGCCAATTCCTCGCCGCCGGGCAGCACCTTCTCGGGCTCGGGGGCGGCGGGGGCTTCGAACAACGCGTCGAGCAGCTTGGGGTCGACGCGCTGCATCAGGTGCTTGTACTCGCCGATGGCGTGACCGGTGCCCAGCGCCTGCTGGGCATCGGCCCACTGCAGGGGCTGGATCTTGAGGAAGTCCTCCACCTGCGCGGCCAGCGCGGGCAGCACCGGCTTGAGGTAGAGGGTGAGCAGGCGGAAGGACTCGATGCAGACGGTGCACACATCGTGCAGGCGCGTCTCCATGCCGTCCTGCTTGGCCAGTTCCCAGGGTTTGTTCTGGTCCACATACTCGTTCACGCGGTCGGCCAGCAGCATCACCTCGCGCAGCGCCTTGCCGTACTCGCGCTCACCCAGCAGCTCGGCCACCTGCGGCGCCGCATCGCGCAGGTGCTCCAGCACCTGGTCACCATCGGCGGAGATTTCGCCCAGCCGGCCAGCGAAGCGCTTGGCGATGAAGCCTGCCGCGCGTGAGGCGATGTTGACGTACTTGCCGATCAGGTCGGCGTTCACCCGGGCCACGAAGTCCTCGGGGTTGAAGTCCACGTCCTCCACCCGGCTGTTGAGCTTGGCGGCGATGTAGTAGCGCAGCCACTCGGGGTTCATGCCGATGGCCAGGTACTTGAGCGGGTCGATGCCGGTGCCGCGGCTCTTGCTCATCTTCTCGCCGCTGACCGTGATGAAGCCGTGCACGAAGACGTTGCTCGGCGTCTTGCGGCCGCTGAAGTGCAGCATGGCCGGCCAGAACAGCGTGTGGAAGTAGGTGATGTCCTTGCCGATGAAGTGGTACTGCTCCACCGCCGGGTCGTTGATGTACTGCTCGTAGTCGACGCCGATCTTGCCCAGGTAGTTCTTCAGCGAAGCGAGGTAGCCCACCGGCGCGTCGAGCCAGACGTAGAAGTACTTGCCCGGCGCGTCCGGGATCTCGATGCCGAAGTAGGGCGCGTCGCGCGAGATGTCCCAGTCGCCCAGCCCGCCGTTGCCCTGTTCGTCCTTGGCAAACCACTCGCGGATCTTGTTCGCCACCTCGTTCTGCAGCCGGCCCGATTGCGTCCAGTTCTGCAGGAACTCGATGCAGCGCTCGTCCGACAGCTTGAAGAAGTAATGCTCGGAATTCTTCAGCACCGGCGTGGCGCCCGACAGCGCCGAGTAGGGGTTCTTCAACTCCGTGGGCGCGTAGACCGCGCCGCAGGACTCGCAGCTGTCGCCGTACTGGTCCCTGGCGCCGCACTTGGGGCATTCGCCCTTGATGAAGCGGTCCGGCAGGAACATGGCCTTTTCCGGATCGAAGAACTGCTCGATGGTCTTGGTGTAGATCAGGCCGGCGGCCTTGAGGTCGCGGTAGATGGCCTTGGAGATCTCGTGGTTCTCGGGGCTGTCGGTCGAACTCCAGTTGTCGAACTGGATGTGGAAGCCTTGCAGGTACTGCGGCCGCCCGGCGGCGATGTCGGCCACGAACTGCTGCGGCGTCTTGCCGGCCTTCTCGGCCGCGATCATGATGGGCGCGCCGTGCGCGTCGTCCGCGCCCACGAAGTGCACCTCATGGCCCAGCATGCGCTGCAGGCGCACCCAGATGTCGGCCTGGATGTACTCCATGATGTGGCCGATGTGGAAGTTGCCGTTGGCGTAGGGCAGGGCGGTGGTGACGAAAAGCTTGCGGGTCATCGTGGTACGGCTTTCTCGGGGGAACCGGCCATTTTAATCGGCCCGTGCCGCGGCTGCCGGCGCTTACAGCCGCAGCGGATCGCGCCGGCGCTCGGGGTGTGCGGGCCCGGGTGACGGCGGCTCGCCGTCCGGCGTCTGCCAGCCGAAGAAGCGCAGGATCTCGCTCTTCTGCTTCAGCGCGTCGGCATAACCCAGCTTCATCAGCTCGCGCGTGTAGGCGGTCTCGAACAGCAGGTAGCTGGCCAGGGCGCCGCCTTTCACGTCGTTGGCGCTCGACGACACCCCTAAAGCACCGAGCATGGTGCGCACGGCTGCCGGCAAGGCGTCGATGTGCTGCGCCGCCAGCCGGTCCAGCCGTTCCGAGGGCGAGATCACCAGCAACTCGACCGGCCGCAGCGCGCTGGCCTGCCGTGCCTCGGGTGGCACCAGTGTCAGCGTGTGGTTGATGCGGCGGATGCGCTCGATGTCGACCGACAGCGCATCGAGGAAGATGCTCGACATGGCGTGGCCGGCAATCTGCGCCAAGGACGGGTAGGCGTGGCTGACGCCGGTCTCTGTGGTGTCGCGCGGCTCGTGCATGCGGCCGGCACCGATGACGAGGATGCGCTCGGCGCCCAGGTGGATGGCCGGCGCCACCGGCGCGGTCTGGCGCATGGAGCCGTCGCCGAAGTACTCGGTGCGACCCTGGATCGGCAGCGGCATGGCCGGGAAGATGAAGGGAATCGCAGACGACGCGAGCAGGTGTTCGTAGGTGATGGGGTGACGCACCGCCAGCCGCTGCGAGCGCACCCAGGTTTGCAGCTGGGCATCGCCGTCGAAGAAGGTCACATGGTGCCCCGAGCTGTAGCTCGAGGCCGTGACAGCCAGCGCCTGCAGGTGCCCTTGCGCCACCAGCGCGGGCAGGCGCTCCAGTGGCACCATGTCGCGCAGCAGTTCCTCCAGCGGCGAGTTGTCGAGCAGCGAACGCGGCTTGAGGCGTCGCCACTTGGCGACCACCCAGCCCAGCGACAGCAGGCTCAGCCATTTGGCGCCGCTGCGCATCACGCTCAGCACGTCGGACTGGTAGACCTGATGCGCCTCGAAGTTCTGCCAGACCGACACGATGCGGCGCACCGCCAGGTCGATGTCGTCGGCGCCACAGGCCAGGGCGGCTGCGTTGATGGCGCCGGCCGAGGTGCCGGTGATGATGGCGAAGGGGTTGCGTTCGGCACCGGCGCCGCAGGCCAGCCGCAGGTCGGCCACGGCCTCCAGCACACCCACCTGGTAGGCTGCGCGGGCCCCGCCGCCCGTCAGCAGCAGGCCGATGTTCGGCGGGGTGGGCTGGCTCATGGTCTGATTATGCGGGGCGACCTGCGCCGCCCCGGGGCCCGGCCGCTCGGGGTTAACCCGGTCCCGGCGATACGCCTACCGGCGTGGGGTGTATGGCGCCACGGCTAGACTATGCGCACAACAGGAGCAAACCCTCATGGCAGTGACAGAACCGGCGTTGTTGGACGCCCTCAAGACCGTCGTCGACCCGAATACCGGCAAGGATTTCGTTTCCAGCAAGGCCCTCAAGAATCTCACCCTCCAGGGTGGTGACGTCGCCTTCGACATCGAACTCGGCTACCCGGCCAAGAGCCAGGTGCCGTTCTTGCGCCAGGCGCTGGTGACGGCCGCCAAGGGCGTGGCGGGTGTCGGCAATGTGTCGGTGAACATCCAGAGCAAGATCGTGGCGCATGCCGTGCAGCGCGGTGTGCAGCTGCTGCCCGGCGTTAAGAATGTCGTCGCCGTGGCGTCCGGCAAGGGCGGCGTGGGCAAGAGCACCACGGCCGCCAACCTGGCGCTGGCCCTGGCCGCCGAAGGTGCGACCGTCGGCCTGCTCGATGCCGACATCTACGGCCCCAGCCAACCCATGATGATGGGCGTGTCCGGCCGGCCTGAGACGCTGGACGGGCAGAACATGGAGCCGCTGGAGAACTACGGCGTGCAGGTCATGTCGATCGGCTTCCTCGTCAATGCCGATGAGGCCATGATCTGGCGCGGCCCGATGGCCAGCCAGGCGCTGGAGCAGCTGCTGCGCCAGACCCACTGGAAGGACCTCGACTACCTGATCGTCGACATGCCCCCGGGCACCGGCGACATCCAGCTCACCCTCTCGCAGCGCGTGCCCATGACCGGCGCAGTCATCGTCACGACGCCGCAGGACATCGCCCTGATCGATGCCAAGAAGGGCGTCAAGATGTTCGAGAAGGTGGGCGTGCCCATCCTCGGTCTGGTGGAGAACATGGCGGTGCATGTGTGCAGCAACTGCGGCCACATCGAGCACATCTTCGGCGTCGACGGCGGCAAGAAGATGGCGGCCGAATACGGCATGCCCTACCTGGGCGCGTTGCCGCTGAACCTGCAGATCCGCCTGCAGGCCGACAGTGGCAAGCCCACGGTGGTGGCGGACCCCGAGGGCGAGGTGGCCGGCATCTACAAGGCGGTGGCACGCCAGGTGGCGGTCGCGATTGCGGCCAAGAACAAGGACTTCTCCAGCAAATTCCCGACGATCACGGTGTCGAAAGAAACCTGATCGGGGGCTCCATCGCTTGGGGGCGGGGCGAGTGGGGTAAGCGCCCATGGGCATGGCGCCAAAAGGCGTTACGCTTGGCGCATGCCTTACCGGCAGAAAAGAAGAACAGACCATGAACCTGCTCGTCTCCATGCGCTACCTCGTCGCCCTCGACGAGCACAAGCACTTCGCCCGTGCCGCCCAGGCCTGTCACGTCACGCAGCCGGCGCTTTCCAACGCCATCCGTGCGCTGGAGGAGGAGTTGGGGAGCCCGCTGGTCAAGCGCGGGCGCACCTTTGTCGGTTTCACGGCCGAGGGCGAGCGCCTGCTGGCCAGTGCGCGGCGCATGCTGCACGAGGAGCAGTTGCTGCTGCAGGATCTCAGCAGCGCCGGTGGCCAGCCCAAGGGGCGGCTGAGCATCGGCGTGGTGCCGTCGGCCGAACCGGTCGCGGCGCGTTTTGCCGCCATGCTGCATGCGCGCCACCCGGGCATCACGCCGGTGGTGCGCTCCATGAGTTCGCAGGAAATCGAGGCCGGTCTGGAGGAACTCACGCTCGACATGGGGCTGGGCTTCATCGATCGCATCCGCGCCGGCAGCGGCGCCCTGCGCGCCTTGCCGCAGTACACCGAGCATTACTTCCTGGTGCGCAAGGCGGCCGCGGCCGGCAGCCAGGGGCTGCAGTTCGGCCCGCCGATGCCGTGGCTCGAGGCGGCGGCGCTGCCGTTGTGCCTGATGACGTCCGAGATGCACAACCGGGCCATCGTCGACGCGGCCTTCCGCGAAGCCGGCGTGACCGTGCGGCCGGCGATGGAAACCAATTCCCTGCTGACGCTGGCGCTCGGCGCGGTCGGCGGCGCGGTGTGCAGTGTCATGCCCGGTGCGCTGGTGGGCGCGGTGCAGGCTTATGGCGCACTGGAAGCGCGGGTCCTCACCGGGCCGCAGGTGCAGACGCCGATCGGCTTCATGGTGCTGACGTCCGAACGGGTGTCGCGCACCCTGGAGGCCGCGTTGGCACTGGCGCAGGACGAGGCCTGGCTGCGCCACGCCGCGGCCCACAGCGGCTTGTTGCGCGCCTGATCCTCAGGCGCGGCGGGGCTCGCCCGGGCCACTCGGTGTCTCGGGCGACAGTGGCTCGGTCAGCAGCCAGATGCGGAAGGTCGCACCCGTCACGTCCTCGCCCAGGTCCCGCCGGTTCAGGCCCTCGATGCGGCCGCCGTAGCGCTCCACCAGGCCGACGCTGATCCACAGGCCCAGGCCATTGCCATCGTTCTTGGTGGTGAAGAAGGGGCGGAACAGGCGTTCCTTCACGCGCTCGCTCAGGCCGGGGCCGGTATCGCTGATCTCCAGCAGCACGCCGGCATGGCCATCGTCTCGGTCGCGCGTGCGCAGCCGCAGGCGCCCGCCCTCGGGCATGGCCTGGATGGCGTTGATCAGCAGGTTGATCACCACCTGCTGCAGCTCCTGCCGGTTGACGCCGGCCAGCGCGGTGGCCTGCAGGTCGCGCTCGACCTCGATGTGCGTGCGCGCCAGCAGATGGCCCACCAGCACCAGCGAATTCTCCAGCGTGGCGTTCACGTCCAGCGCTTCGACGTAGCCCGCGTATTCGGTTGGCCGCGCGTACTGCAGCAGCTGGGTGACGATCAGGCGCATGCGTTCGACCTGCTGGTCCAGCAGCTGCAGCTCGGCACGCACCGGCCCGGCCTGTGCACCCAGGGTTTCGCGCATCAGGTCCAGGTTGCCCTGGATGACGGCAATCGGGTTGTTGATCTCGTGCGCCACGCTGGCGGTGAGCTGGCCGATGGCGGCCAGCTTCTCCGACTTCACCAGCTGCTCCTGGGCCTGCTGCAGTGAGGCATTGCTCTGTGCCAGCTCGCGCGTGCGCTCGATCACCTTGGCGTCCAGCTCGTCGCCCCAGCGCTTGAGCGCCTGCGTCTTCTCGTCGATCAGGTTGAGCAGCTCATCGAAGTGGTTGGCCAGCGCGCCGATCTCGTCGCGCGCTGCCACCGGGCCGACCCGGGCACCAGCCTCGCCCTCCTCGACACGTTGCATGGTCTGGTTCATCTGTTCCAGCGGGCGGAAGATGCTGCGCGCCCAGCGCAGCGAGAACAGCGCCGCCAGCACCATCACCACCAGGAAGATGGCCACGATCAGCGCCAGCATGCCGTACTTCACGTAGCGGAAAGGCTGCTCCAGATAGCCTACGTAGAGCATGCCGACGTGCTCACCGCGGCCGTCCAGCAGCGGCTCGTAGGCCGAGACGTACCAGTCGTTGACAACGAAGGCGCGGTCCAGCCAGGTCGCGCCCTGACCCAGCACGGCGTCGCGCACCGCCTGCGACACGCGCGTGCCGATGGCGCGCTGGTCCTGGAACAGACGCACGTTGGTGGTGATGCGCACGTCGTCCAGGAACAGAGTGGCCGTGCCGTGGCTGCCGAAGGGCAGCGAGCCTTCCGGGTAGACGATGCGGTTGATGTGGTCGATGAAGGGCAGGTTCTGGTTCAGCACCACGCCGCCGCGCAGCAGCGCGACGATGCGGCCGGCCGTGTCACGCACCGGGGTGGTGGACATCATGACCAGCGCGCGGTCCTCCACGCTGCGTGCGGTCGGTGCCGCGCCGCGGGTCTGGATCAGCGGGATGTGCAGGCGCGGCGCCATGTGCGGCGCCAGCGCCAGCAGTTCGGCGGCCTCCAGCCGTGCCACGCTGGCGTGGCCGGTACTGACCTCGGCATCAATGGCCGCCGGACCACTGGCCGGCGCGTAGACCGACGTCGGTGGCACATCCTGCGTCAGCCAGCCGGCCGTGAGCAGGCGGCCGTCCAGCCGGTACAGGTTGAAGAAATCAAAGCCGAGGCGATGACGCTCGCGTGACAGCAGCTTC
>CALRMF020000123.1:0-8342 GCA_943369035.1 Curvibacter sp. AEP1-3 | reverse complement strand
GGTCGACACGGTGATCACCAACGTCCTGATCATCGACCACTGGGGCATCGTGAAGGCCGACGTGGGCCTCAAGGACGGCCGCATCGCCGCCATCGGCAAGGCCGGCAACCCGGACACCCAACCCGGCGTGGACATGGTCATCGGCCCTGGCACCGAGATCATCAGCTGCGAAGGCAACATCGTCACCGCCGGCGGCATCGACACCCACATCCACTTCATCGCGCCGCAACAGATCGAAGAGGCGCTGTGCAGCGGCGTCACCACCATGATCGGCGGCGGCACGGGCCCGGCCACCGGCACCTTTGCCACCACCTGCACGCCGGGGCCGTGGAACATGGAGCGCATGCTGCAGGCGGCCGACGCCTTCCCCATGAACCTGGGCTTTCTCGGCAAGGGCAATGCCGCGCTGCCGGGCGCGCTGCGCGAGCAGATCGCGGCTGGCGCCATCGGCCTCAAGCTGCACGAAGACTGGGGCACCACGCCGGCGGCCATCGACAACTGCCTGAGCGTCGCGGAAGAAACCGACACCCAGGTGGCCATCCACACCGACACGCTCAACGAGTCCGGCTTCGTGGAAGACACGGTGGCGGCCTTCAAGGGCCGCACCATCCACACCTTCCACACCGAAGGCGCCGGTGGCGGCCATGCGCCCGACATCCTGAAGGTGGTGGGCGAGGCCAATGTGCTGCCCTCGTCCACCAACCCGACGCGTCCCTACACCGTCAACACGCTGGACGAGCACGTGGACATGCTGATGGTGTGCCACCACCTCGACCCGGCCATTGCCGAAGACCTGGCCTTTGCCGAAAGCCGCATCCGCAAGGAGACCATCGCCGCGGAGGACATCCTGCACGACCTAGGCGCCATCAGCATGTTCAGCTCCGACTCGCAGGCCATGGGCCGCGTGGGCGAAGTCATCATCCGCACCTGGCAGACCGCGCACAAGATGAAGCTGCAGCGCGGCAAGTTGCCGGGCGACAGCGAGCGCCATGACAACGCGCGCATCAAACGCTACCTGGCCAAGTACACCATCAACCCCGCCATCGCGCACGGCATCAGCCACGAGGTGGGCAGCATCGAAGTCGGCAAGTGGGCCGACCTGGTGGTGTTCAAGCCGGCCTTCTTCGGCATCAAGCCCGCGCTCATCCTAAAGGGCGGCTTCATCGCCATGGCGGCCATGGGCGACCCGAATGCCAGCATCCCGACGCCGCAACCAGTGCACTACCGGCCCATGTTCGGCGCCTTCGGCGGCGCCATCGCGCAGACCTCGCTCACCTTCGTGTCGCAGGCCGGCATCGCGGCCGACATCGGCTCGCGCTTCGGCCTGTCCAAGCGGCTGGCCGCGGTGAAAGGCATCCGCGGCGTGGGCAAGAAGGACATGATCCACAACAGCTACGCGCCGCGCATGGAAGTGGATGCCCAGACCTATGTGGTACGGGCCGACGGCCAGCTGCTCACCTGCGAACCCGCGGTGAGCCTGCCCATGACGCAACGTTACTTTCTATTCTGATGCTGCAAGTCTCCAAACTCCTGCCGCGTGGCCAGGGCCTGGCCGCACCACTGCTCAAGCGTGCCGCAACGGTGGAGCTGGACTGGGACGTGCGCCAGAAAAGCCGCTTCGGCGCCACCGACAGCCAGGGGCGCGCGCTCGCCATCTTCCTGCCGCGCGGCACCGTGGTGCGCGGCGGCGACGTGCTGGTGGCCGAAGACGGCTCGCTCATCCGCGTGATCGCCGCGCCGCAGCCGGTGCTGCACATCACGGCCTGCCCCGAACACGGCACGCCCTTCGACCTGACGCGCGCCGCCTACCACCTGGGCAACCGGCACGTGCCCATCGAGCTGCAGCCCGACCACCTGAAGATCGAACCCGACCACGTGCTGGCCGACATGCTACGTGCCATGCACCTGACCGTGATCGAGACCAGCGCCGCCTTCGAACCCGAAGGCGGTGCCTACGGCCAGGGCGGCCACAGCCATGGGCATGGCCACGCGCACTCGCATGACCATCATGACCACGATCACGGGCACGACCACGGCCATGCCCACTGACGCGGTCCTGCCTGCTGCCAGCCTGCTGCAACTGATCTGGCTGGCCTCACCGGCCTTGCCGGTGGGCGGTTTTTCCTACTCCGAAGGGCTTGAAGCCGCCGTGGATACGGCGCGAGTTGCTACAGAAATAGAAGCATCCGACTGGCTCATCGATCAGCTGCACCTCACGCTGGCGCGCGCCGACCTGCCGGTGCTGGCCCAGGCCGTGACCGCCTGGCGCGCCAACGACCACGCCACCCTGCACGCACTCAACCGCTGGCTGCTGCAGACACGCGAGACCAGCGAGTTGCGGGCGCAGACGGTGCAGATGGGCCGCTCGCTGGTGGAGTGGCTGCGCAACCACGATGGCATCGCCCCCGCCCAGCTGCAGGCCTGCGCCGCGCTGGAACCAAGCTACCCGATGGCCTTTGCCCTGGCGGCCGCCAGCACCCAGGCCCCCGCGCGCGATTGCCTGCTGGCCTACGCGTTCGGCTGGGCCGAGAACATGATGCAGGCCGCCATCAAGGCCGTGCCCCTGGGGCAGAGTGCCGGCCAGCGCATCCTGGCGCGGCTGGCGGCCGAGATCCCGGCCGCCGTCGAACAGGCCTGCACCCTGCCGCAAGAGCGCTGGCAGGCCTTCAGCCCCATGCTGGCCATCCTCTCCAGCCAGCACGAAACCCAATACTCACGCCTGTTCCGTTCCTGACACCATGACCCTGCACCACATCCCCCATCGCACCAAGACCCTGCCACCGCTGCGCGTGGGCATCGGCGGCCCGGTCGGCTCGGGCAAGACCACGCTGCTGGAAATGCTGTGCAAGACCATGCGCGACCAGTACGACCTGGTGGCCATCACCAACGACATCTACACCAAGGAAGACCAGCGCCTGCTGACGGTGAGCGGCGCGCTGCCGGCCGAGCGCATCATGGGTGTGGAAACCGGCGGCTGCCCGCACACCGCCATCCGCGAAGACGCCTCCATCAACCTGGAGGCCATCGACCGCATGCTGGCCGACTTCCCCGATGCCGACATCGTGTTCGTGGAGAGCGGCGGCGACAACCTGGCCGCCACCTTCAGCCCCGAGCTGAGCGACCTGACGATCTACGTCATCGACGTGGCTGCCGGCGAGAAGATCCCGCGCAAGGGTGGCCCCGGCATCACTAAAAGCGACCTCTTCGTCATCAACAAGACCGACCTCGCGCCCTATGTGGGCGCCGATCTGGACGTGATGCGCGCCGACACCGAGCGCATGCGCAAGACCGCGCAAGGCCTGAAGCCCTTCGTGATGACCAACCTCAAGACGCTCGCGGGCGTGGACGAGGTGGTGAAGTTCATCGAGACACGGGGGCTGCTGCAGGGTTGAGGCCCGACGCCAGGAACGCGCTCAGCGCTGCCCGTAGGGCTTGGAAACGTGCTGGTGCGCAACCTTCCATCGCCCGTCCTGCTTGCGCAAGCAGAACGTGATGCGCACCGTGTCGCGGAACGTCTTTCCGCCCGGCAGCGTTCCGCCGCATTGGAGCAGGCCAAAAGCAAAACCGACGTCATCTCCCGCGGTAATCGACAAGCCGTCCAGCTCGAACCGCATTGCCCCCTGCGCATCCGGCTGCCAGTCGTCCCAGCTCTTCCGATACGCGGCCGCAGACTCGTACTTCATGGGTGGCAACACATCGAAGATCACCAGATCGTCCAGATGATTCGCCAGCACGTCGTCGTGCCGCCCTTCGCTCGTGGCGCGGGCCCAGCCCGCCAGGACTTCGCGGATCGCGCGTTCATCAGATTTCATGCTCAACCTCCCACCGTGCCAATGACGCCCAGCGTCCTGTCTGTCGCAACGTAGTCGCCGGCGCCCCGCCAGCACCTGCCATCAGTCCGCGACCCGCGCGCCCTGCTCCATGAGCAGCTCCCGCAGCACCGAACGGTGGCAATGTGCCTCGTCTTCGCAGTAGCAGCCGACCGAGAAATTGCTCTCCTTCGACAGCGCGGCCAGCAGCGCCAGCGCGTGGCTGGCCTCCGGCGCGGCCATCTCCTTGCGGTAGCGCCTGGTGAACGCCGTCCACTGCGCCGGGGTGGTGGCCTCTTGGCCCAGCTTCATGGTCTCCACGCTGGGTGCCAGGTTGGGGAACCAGACGTCGTACCAGTCCTGGCGCGCGAACTCGCTCTTGGGCACACCGCGCGGCGGGCGGCGCACGGTGCCGATGCGCGTGCCTTCATCCGGCGCACGCGGGCTGCCAAGGCGGACGATGCGGACACTCATGCGGACCTCCGATGTCTGGACACATTGCCGTGCACTGTAACCGTTGCTAGTGGAAATCCCGGCTCGTCGTGGCCAGCCGGCCCAAGAGCGGCGTCAGGTCCACCAGATGTTGGGCGATCAGGTGGCAGACCTCGCCCTGGCGCTGCCACCGGCCGTAGACCGCCAGCAGGCGTGACTGCAGCAGCTCGCGCCGTTGCTTGTCGCGCAACGCCTTCCACACAATCACCTGCACCGTGCCGGTCTCGTCTTCCAGCGTGACGAACACCACGCCCTTGGCCGTGCCCGGCTGCTGGCGCGTGGTCACCAGGCCGCAGGCGCGCGCCAGGCGGCCGTCGGGCAGGCGGTGCAGTTCTTCGGACGTCTGCAGGCGCTGCGCCTGCAGTTGCCCGCGCAGCAAGGCCAGCGGGTGGCGGCGCAAGGTCAGGCCGGTGGCGGCGTAGTCGAACACGATCTCTTCGCCTTCCGGCGCGGCTTCCAGCTCCAGCCAATCTTCGTCCACCGGGGCTTCGCGCAGCAGTGCCGGCGTGGCGTGCAGGGCCGCGGCGTCCCACACCTGCTGGCGGCGGTGGCCGGAAAGGCTCAACAAGGCATCGGCACTGGCCAGCGCCTTGAGGTCGGCCGCATCCAGCCCTGCGCGCAGCGCCAGGTCTTCGGTGCTGGTGAAGGGGGCCGCCGCCCGCGCGGCCATGATGCGCCGGGCGCTGGCCTCGCCTACGCCAGCCAGCAGGCGCAGGCCCAGACGTACTGCAGGCTGTGCTTCAGGTGGATCGCCCACGCCATGCTCCAGCGTGCAGTCCCAGTCGCTGTGCAGCACATCGGGCGGCCGCACCTCCACGCCGTGGCGCTGTGCGTCCTGCACCAGCTGCGAGGGGCCATAGAAACCCATGGGCAGCGAGTTGAGCAGCCCGGCCAGAAAGCAGGCCGGCTCGTGCCGCTTGAGCCAGGCGCTGGCATAGACCAGCAGCGCAAAACTGGCGGCGTGGCTCTCGGGGAAACCGTATTCACCAAAGCCCTCGATCTGCCGGAAGATCGCCTCGGCAAACTCGCGCGCGTAGCCGCGCGCCGTCATGCCCTCCACCACGCGCTGGTGAAACTTGTCCACACCACCACGACGCCGCCACGCGGCCATGGCGCGGCGCAGCGCATCGGCCTCGCCCGGCGTGAAGCCGGCGGCGATGATGGCGATCTGCATCACCTGTTCCTGAAAGATGGGTACGCCGAGTGTGCGCGCCAGCGCCGGGCGCAGCGCTTCATTCGGCAGCGTGAACGGCTCGCCGCGGCGCTGGGCTTCGCGCTGCGCCAGGTAGGGGTGCACCATGCCGCCCTGGATCGGCCCCGGCCGCACGATGGCCACCTCCACCACCAGGTCGTAGAAGCAGCGCGGCTGCAGGCGCGGCAGCATGCTCATCTGCGCGCGGCTCTCCACCTGGAACACGCCCACGGTGTCCGCATGGCACAGCATCTCGTAGGTGGCGGGGTCTTCGGGTGGAATGTCCTGCAGCTGGAACACCTGGCCGCGCCACTGGCCCACGAAGTCCAGCGTGCGGCGGATGGCGCTGAGCATACCCAGGGCCAGTACGTCCACCTTCAGCAGGCCCAGCGCGTCGATGTCGTCCTTGTCCCACTCAATGGTAGTGCGCCCCGCCATGGCCGCCGGTATCACGGGCACGGTGGAGGTGAGCCTATCGCCCGTGAGCACAAAGCCGCCGCTGTGCTGCGACAGATGGCGCGGAAAGCGCAGCAGCGTGCGCGTGAGTTCAATCAACAGGCGGATCTGCCGGCTCTGTGCATCCAGCCCCAGCTCCTTCAAACGATCCTGGTCGATTTCATGGCCGTCCCACCACTGGTGCGCCTTCGCCAGCGCGTCCACCACTTCACTGTCCATGCCCAGCGCCTTGCCCACGTCGCGGATGGCGCCGCGCGCGTGGTAGGTGTGCACGGCCGCGGTGAGCGCGGCGCGCTCGCGCCCGTACTTGGCGTAGAGGTACTGGATGACCTCCTCGCGCCGCTGGTGCTCAAAGTCCACGTCGATGTCCGGCGGCTCGTTGCGCTCCTTGCTGATGAAGCGCTCGAACAGCACGCTGGCGCGTGACGGGTCCACCTCGGTGATACCGAGGCAGTAGCACACCGCCGAATTGGCCGCCGAGCCGCGACCCTGGCACAGGATGTTCTGGCTGCGCGCAAAGCGCACCACGTCGTACACGGTGAGAAAGTATTTCTCGTAGCCCAGCTCGGTGATCAACGCCAGCTCGTGCTCCACCTGCTGCTGCACCGCCGCCGGCACGCCCTGCGGGTAGCGCCGGCCCGCGCCCTCCCAGGTGCTGCGGCGCAAATAGGTGGTGGGCGTCTCGCCCTCGGGCACCACTTCTTGCGGGTACTCGTACTTCAGTTCGTCCAGGCTGAAGGTGCACAGCTGCGCCACGCGCACCGTCTCGGCCAACAGCTCTGCCGGGTACAGCGCGGCCAGGCGCAGGCGCGCGCGCAGGTGCGCCTCGGCATTGGGCTGCAGCGCGTAGCCGCACTCGGCCACCGACTGGCCGAGTTGGATGGCCGTCATCACGTCCTGCAGCGGCTTGCGCGAGCGCACGTGCAGGTGCACATTGCCGGCCGCCACCAGTGGCACACCGCTGCGCGCCCCCGCCGCGCGCAACTGGCGCAGCCACAGGTCATCGTCCAGCCGGTGCAACAGCTCCACCGCCAGCCAGCCACGTTGGGGAAACTGCGCCTGCAGCCACTGCAGCAGTTCATCGAGTTGCTCGGCAAAGCGCGGCGCCTCGGGCCGCAGGCCGTCGCGCGGCGGTACCAGCAGGGCCAGCAGCTCACGGCCGTCGAAGGCCAACTGCTGCCATGCATCGAGCCGCAGCCGGTAGCGCAGGCCGCGCTCACGCTCGCGCGGCGTCACCGTCTGATTGCGCGCCTGCGTGATCAGCTCGCACAGCTGGCCATAGCCCGCGCGGCTGCGTGCCAGCAGCAGCAGCGTGAAGTGCGTTTCTTCATCCACCTCCACCCGCAGCTCGGTGCCGATCAGCAGGTGCAGGCCCAGGCGCTTGGCTTCGCCATGCGCGCGCACCACGCCGGCCAGCGTGCACTCGTCGGTGAGCGCCAGCGCGCTGTAGCCCAGCGCATGCGCCCGCGCCACCAGCTCCTCCGGGTGCGAGGCCCCGCGCTGGAAGCTGAAGTTGCTCAGGCAATGCAGTTCGGCGTAGGCCGGCAAGCCTTCAAGAAAAGACATGGACTCAAGCTCGTATTACTGAGTCCAGCAGAGGTGAGCCTGCTCCGTGCGCAGGCTGTCGTGCAAGTAGCGCAAACGCTTCTGCGCCTGATCGAGCAGGCGCGGTGCCTGCAGGAGTGGGGGGCACGACTACATTGCAGGGTTTGTGGTGCAACATAATACTGTTCATGTGTACAGTATCATGAATGAATCCAATAAAATCAAGGCTTCCGGCGCGGCGCCCTCAAAGCCGGCGAAATCGGCTCCGATGTTATTCGGCACTTCTGCCGGGTTTCACGGTTTGTTATGAGCCCAGCGCCGCGATATATTGAGCCGAATTCTTCAAACAAAACAAGCAATTAGCTTGCAGCAAGGGAGGTGCCAGGATGAAAGTCCGTCCATGTTATTCCGCACTTTTGCGGTCTATATCACGTTGGGCGTCTTGAGCCTCAAAGGAAACCATGCGCCACGAACCCAAGCAGCTTGTCGAACGGAGCGTTGAGCTTCTCAAAGACGTTCAGGATGTTGAAGCCACTCGCGCAAAGAATGGAGTGTCCCTTTTTCAGGTGAACGATCTAGCTTCTCGTGGTGCGAACCTAATTCAATCTGTTGTCGGTCCGAAATCCGTCTACTTGGAGAATCTTCGGAACGCTCACAAGCAGAAAACCACGGCCGGTCAGTTTTTTGCCGTAGCTGGCGTCCTTCAAGCCTTTCACAAAGACCTAGCCAGTGGTCACTTGGTGAACATTAGGCAAGAAGTAGAAGCTGTCGTTGTTTCGGAAATCTTGACCCAGGCTCGCAAGCTCTCCAAGACCAAAGGGGTTCATCCCGCCGCATCGGTAATAGTG
>CALRMF020000122.1:0-8372 GCA_943369035.1 Curvibacter sp. AEP1-3 | reverse complement strand
TGTGCGCTGAGCTCGGCCAGCACACTGCGCGCCAGTTCCACGGCGTCGCCTTGCACGAGTGTGGCCGGCACGGCGCGCACCGCCAGCGTCTTGGGGGAGAAGGGGGTGATCTCCAGGCCCAGGGTTTGCAGCGTAGCGGTGTGGGCTTCGGCGGTGGCCACTTCCTGGGGCGTGGCGGCGAAGGTGGCGGGGATCAACAGCGGCTGGCTGGCGATGGCTTGCACATCGAGCTGGCTCTTCAGCCGTTCGTAGACGATGCGCTCGTGCGCGGCATGCATGTCCACCACCACCAGGCCCTGTGCATTCTCGGCCAGGATGTAGATGCCCTGCAGCTGTGCCAGTGCGCGACCCAGCGGCCAAGTGCTGGCGGCTTCTTCGCGGTCGACGGCGGCCCCCGCCTGCGGCAAGTCCGGCACGGAGGCGGTCGTCACGCCCGGTTCGTCGGGGCGATCCGCTGGGATGGCGACAGGGGCCGGTGCCGTTGGCTGCCACAGCGCCGCCAGGTCACTGACGCGGTGACTGCCCTGTGGCGTGGAGGATGCTCCGAAATTGATAGCTGGTTGTGCCCATTTGGCGGACATCGGAGCCCGATTTGGCTCTGAAAATTCGGTCCCGGCCGGTGTTACGACCTGCGCTGCTGCATGCGCGGCTGCCAGTGTACGCGGCGCTGCCAGCGCGTTCTCCACCGCATGGCGCACCGCCTGGTGCACTTCGCGGCTGTCGCGGAAGCGCACCTCGATCTTGGTCGGGTGCACGTTCACGTCCACCCGCGTCGGGTCGATCTCCACGTACAGCGCATAAACCGGCTGTTTGTGGCCGTGCAGCACGTCTTCATACGCGCTGCGTGCGGCGTGGGTGAGCACCTTGTCGCGCACGAAGCGACCATTGACGTAGCAGAACTGGTGGTCGGCACGTGAGCGCGCGGCGTCCGGCACGCCGGCACGGCCCCATACGCGCACGCCATGCGAGGGGCCCAGGTGGGCCACGCTGGTGGTGAAGTCCACTGCCACCGACTGCTCAATGAAGTCCGCGCCCAGCACATCGGCTAGGCGCTGCTCCAACGCCTCCGGTCCGCTGCAAGCACGCCATTGCTCCACCAGCTTGCCTTCGTGCCAGATGGCAAAACCCACATCGGGCCGCGCCAGCGCGTGGCGGCGCACGGACTCGATGCAGTGCGCCAGTTCGGTGGCGTCGGTCTTGAGGAACTTGCGCCGCGCCGGGGTGCTGAAGAACAGCTCCTTCACTTCCACCGTGGTGCCGGTGCTGCGCGCCACGGGTTTCAGCTCGCCGCTGCGGCCGTCCAGCAGCCAGGCACTGTTCTGGCCCTCGGCCCTGGAGAAAATGGCGCAGTCGGCGATGGAATTGACAGCAGCCAACGCCTCGCCGCGAAAGCCCATGGTGCCCACCGACTCCAGCTCGCGCAGGTCACGGATCTTGCTGGTGGCATGACGCTTGAAGGCAATCGGCAACTCGTCGCGCGGAATGCCCCAGCCGTTGTCTTCCACCGAGATCAGGCGCACGCCGCCGGCCAGCAGGCGCACGGTGATCTGGGTGGCGCCGGCATCAAGCGCGTTGTCTACCAGCTCGCGCACCACCGAGGCCGGCCGCTCCACCACCTCGCCGGCGGCGATCTGGCTGATCAGCTCGTCGGGCAGTTCACGGATGGGGCGGCGGGGGGCGGTGTGGGGGACGGCATTCACAAGGACATTGTAGGTGGCGCCTCGGAGCACGGCGGGCCGCGCGGGGATAATCCACGCCCATGGAACTGATCACCTTTCTCATCGACTTCATCCTGCACGTGGACAAACACCTTGAAGTGTTCGTGCAGAACTACGGCGTCTGGGTCTATGCGCTGCTGTTTCTCATCGTCTTCGTCGAAACCGGGGTGGTGGTCATGCCGTTTCTGCCCGGCGATTCGCTGCTGTTCGTGGTAGGCGCACTGGCCGGCGCTGGCCTCCTGAGCTACCCGGTGGCGGTGGCGGTGCTGCTGGTGGCGGCCATCCTGGGTGACCAGTGCAACTACTCGATCGGGCGCTACTTCGGCCCCAAGGTCTTCAAGTGGGAGAACTCGCGCCTGTTCAACAAGCGCGCCTTCGACCAGGCCCACAACTTCTACGAGACCTACGGCGGCATCACCATCATCCTGGCGCGCTTCATGCCCTTCATCCGCACTTTCGCGCCCTTCGTGGCCGGCGTGGCGGCCATGAGTCGCGTCAAGTTCACGCTGTACAACGTGGTGGGCGCGCTGATCTGGGTGCTGGGCATCTGCACCGCGGGTTACTTCCTCGGCAGCCTGCCGTGGGTCAAGGCCAACCTGGAGAAGATCATCTGGGCCATGATCATCATCCCGGGCCTGATCGTGATCTACGGCACCTGGAAGGCGCAGCGCAAACAGAAGGTGGAGTTCCTGTCCGGCTCCAAGTGAGCTGCGGCGGCTCGCTGAACGGAGGCAAGCGTGCTGGCGATGCAAGTGACCCAGGCCGGTGCGCCCCTGCAGGCGGTGGACCTGCCCGTGCCGCAGCCGGGACCGCACGAGGTGCTGGTGCAGGTGCTGGCCTGCGGCGTCTGCCGTACCGACCTGCACATCATTGACGGCGAACTGCCTCCGCGCCATCCCGGCATGGTGCCGGGGCACGAGGTGGTGGGCCGGGTGGTGGCGGCCGGCCCGGGGGCGACGCGTTTTGCTGTCGGCACGCGCATCGGCATCCCGTGGCTGGGCGGCAGCTGTGGTCACTGTGCCTACTGCGGCGCGCAGCACGAGAACCTGTGCGACACACCGGTCTTCACCGGCTACGACCGCCCGGGCGGCTTTGCCGAGTACACCGTGGCCGACGAGCGCTACTGCTTTGCCCTGCCGGATGCCTACGACGATGCGCACGCTGCGCCGCTGCTGTGCGCCGGCCTGATCGGCTTCCGTGCCTACCGGCTGGCGGGTCTGCAGGGGCGGTCACGCCTGGGTCTGTACGGCTTTGGCGCAGCGGCGCACATCATTGCGCAGATCGCGGTGGCCGAAGGCCATGCGGTGCATGCCTTCGTGCGCCCGGGCGACGACCAGAGCGCACGCTTTGCACGTGAACTCGGCGCCGTCTGGGCCGGCGCGTCGGACGCCCTGCCGCCCGAACCGCTGGATGCGGCGCTGATCTTCGCGCCGGTGGGCGCGCTGGTGCCGGCGGCGCTGCGCGCGGTGCGCAAGGGCGGGGTGGTGGTGTGCGCCGGCATCCACATGAGCGACATTCCTTCCTTTCCCTATGCGTTGCTATGGGGCGAGCGCTGCGTGCGCTCGGTGGCCAACCTTACGCGCGAGGACGGCGAGGCCTTCTTCGACTGTCTTGCGCGCCACCCGGTGGCAACGCATGTGCGGACCTACCCGCTGGCGCAGGCCAACGCGGCGGTGGCGGCGCTGCGCGCCGGTGCTATCGACGGCGCGGCCGTGCTGTTGCCCTGAGCGGCAGGCGTGGGTGCCGGACGCTTCTTCGGTGTGGCCTTGAACGGACTGGGTGACCAGGCCGGGCGCGCAGGGCGCTCGGTGTCGACAATCACCAGGTAACGGCCGGCATCGGCCACCGGCATGCGCTGCGGCGACAGCACCCAGAGGTGGCGCCCCTCGGTCAACGCATCGTTGTAGTCGGCGTCGAGCACGCCGTACTGGTCCAGCAGGCGGTTGAGCGTGGCGGGTATGCGCACGCAGCCCTTGGACTGCACGCTGCCCATGCGCGCCTCCAGTTGCTCGGGGTCGGTGGCGTGCAGCAGCAGCCGCATGGGGCTGACACCCCCATTGCCCCAGCCGCGCCGTGCCGGCTGCCAGCCGAAGTCGAACACCCGCATGCCCTGAACGCCCAAGCCGCGGATACCCTTGTCGTTGTAGGTGCCTTCGGCGCGGAAGTCCGGGTTGAGCGTGGTGTGGTCGAACACACCGGTGGGCGTTTCGAAGTGGTCGTACTCGCCCACGCGCCCGGTGGACACCGGCGACGCGCCGATCAGCTGGGCCGTGGTCGACGGAGCCAGCCAGAACAGCAGCGCCGCCTGCACCCGCGGGCTGCGGTCCACCAGCAGCAGGTACTGTGGTCGGTCGAGGGTGACGTTGGCCGCCTGCAGCATCTGTTGCGCCAGTGCGCCGTAGTGGCGCACTTCATTGGCCGGCACGCGCAGCTGCTTGTCCACGTGGCGCGCGTACAGCGCTGCCAGTTCGTTCGGGGTGGGAGCGGCGGCCGCTGCGCCTGCGGCGAACAGGACCGTCAGCAGGCACAACAGCTGGTGCCATGTGTGGCGCAGCCGGGCGCGCAGGAGCCGGGTGCCGGCCACGCCGGGATGTGGATGAATGTCCAGCTTGCGCTGCGCTGTCAATGCAGGCAAGCTGGCCATCAGTTGACTTGGCTCAAGAAGCCGGGGCGCGTACGGCGGGATGCTTATCACTGTGTATGAAGCAAGGAAGGTGAACGAGATGCCACGCAAGAAAACGGGAAGCACGGGGCCAGGCCCGCAGACAGCCAGCATGAAGGCGGTGCCGGAGACTGCCATGGGTCAGCTGGAGCAGATCATGGCACGACCGGACGGCTATTACTGGCGCGCCCCCGATGGCCGCAGCGAGTTCGGTCCCTTTGCCAGCGTGGAAGACGCCATGGCCAATATCCAGTCCTACAACGAGGAAGCCCCCGAACCCGGCGAGACGCTGCAGGAGGCAGAGAGCGAATTGGGCATTGCCGACTGGATCGATCCCGACACCGGTGAGCCAGCCGAAGGCCTGTCGCATCCGCGGCTGGAGGATTGAGGGGTGGGGAAGGGCACGCAATGGAACCTCTGGTACGTCATCCTTGCCATCCTCGGCGTCCTGGTGCTGCAGAGCTATGTGCAGCAGTGGCAGCAGGTGCAGCCGCTGCCCTACAGCGAGTTCCTGCGTGAGCTGGAGGCGAAGAATGTCAAGGAACTGGCGGTCTACCCCAACCACCTGGAAGGCACGCTGAACCAGCCGCTGGCCGATGGCCGTACGCGCTTTTCCACCACGCGCGTCGAGCTCGATCTGGCGCGCGACCTAGCGCAGTACGGCGTGCGCTTCACCGGCGTGGTGCAGAGCACCTTGCTGCGCGACTTGTTCTCATGGGTGGCGCCCACCCTGGTGTTCTTCCTGATCTGGATGTTTGCGGTGCGCAAGTTGGCCGCCAAGGGCGGTCTGGGTGGCGGGCTCGGTGACGGCCTGCTGGCCATCGGCAAGAGCAAGGCCAAGGTCTATGTGGAAAGCGACACGCGCGTGACCTTCGACGATGTGGCCGGCGTGGACGAGGCCAAGGCCGAACTGGAAGAGATCGTCGATTTCCTCAAGGACCCTAGGAGCCACAGCCGGCTGGGCGCGCGCATCCCCAAGGGCATCCTGCTGGTGGGGCCGCCGGGCACCGGCAAGACGCTGCTGGCGCGCGCGGTGGCGGGGCAGGCCGGCGTACCGTTCTTTTCCATCAACGGCTCGGAGTTCGTCGAGATGTTCGTCGGCGTGGGTGCCGCGCGCGTGCGGGACCTGTTCGAACAGGCGCGCCAGCATGCGCCGGCCATCATCTTCATCGACGAGATCGACGCGCTGGGCCGCGCGCGCGGCGCCTGGGGCCTGGGCGGGCACGACGAGAAGGAGCAGACGCTGAACCAGCTGCTGGCCGAGCTCGACGGATTCGACCCGCGTGCCGGCCTGGTGCTGCTGGCCGCCACCAACCGGCCGGAGATCCTGGACCCCGCGCTGCTCCGTGCGGGCCGCTTCGACCGCCAAGTGCTGGTGGACCGGCCCGACAAGCATGGCCGGGTGCAGATTCTCAGGGTGCACATCAAGCGCATCAAGCTGGCGGCCAACCTCGATCTGGAACAGGTGGCGGCGCTCACACCCGGTTTCACTGGCGCCGACCTGGCCAACCTGGTCAACGAGGCGGCGCTGATGGCCACGCGCCGTAACGCCGACGAGGTGACACTGGCCGACTTCACCACCGCCATCGAGCGCATCGTGGCCGGGCTGGAGAAGCGCAACCGCATCCTCAACCCGGAGGAGCGCCGCATCATCGCCGTGCACGAGATGGGCCATGCCCTGGTGGCCATGGCGCTGCCGGGGCTGGACACGGTGCACAAGGTCTCCATCATCCCGCGCGGCATCGGCGCCCTGGGCTACACCATCCAGCGGCCCACCGAAGACCGCTTCCTGATGACGCGCCTGGAGCTGGAAAACAAGATGGCCATGCTGCTGGCCGGGCGCGCGGCGGAGATGCTGCTGATTGGCCATGCGTCCACCGGCGCGGCCGACGATCTGGCCAAGGCCACCGACATCGCGCGCAGCATGGTGATGCGCTTCGGCATGGACGCCACGCTGGGTCAGGTGGCGTACGAGGCGCCGCCGTCACCTTTCCTCGGGCCGCTGCCCGAGGGCTTCGATGGCGGGGCACGCCAGTTTGCCCCCGAAACGGCACGCGAGATCGACTGCGCGGTGCGCGCGCTGACCGAAGGGGCCTTCCAGCGCGCCACCGAACTGCTGACGCAGCGCCGCGCCACGTTGGAAGAGGGCAGCCGCCTGCTGTTGGCCCGGGAGACGCTGAACGAGGATGACATCCGGGCGCTGGTACAGGCTCCGGCGGCTCTGCCAGCGCCGTGATCCGGACCAGGGAGGACACCATGAATCCACTGACCAAGATGGCGCTCGGTATGCTGGGCCAGTTGCATGGCCAGCCGGCTAGCGGTGATGTGCTGGACGAAATGGTTATGCCACCGCCGCAGACCACGGGCGGCCTGCCGCTGATGGACGCGCTGCAGCGGCGCCAGTCGCAACGCGAGTTCCGGCCCGAGGCGCTGGCGCCCCAGCAGCTGTCGGACCTGCTCTGGGCCGCCGCCGGCATCAACCGGACCGAGCATGGCGGGCGCACCGCACCCTCGGCCATGAATGCGCAGGAGGTGGATCTCTACGTGGCACTGCCGCAGGGCCTGTATCGCTATGAGCCCAAGCGGCATGTGCTGCAACTGATCAAGGCCGAAGATGTGCGCCGCGTCACCGGCTACCAGGATTTTGTGGACAGCGCAGCGCTGGACCTGATCTTCGTCGCCGATCACACGCGCATGAAGCTGGTGCCGGCGGCCCAGCGCACGGCCTACGCCTCGGTGGCGGCTGGTGCCATGGCGCAGAACGTCTACCTGTACTGCGCCTCAGTGGGCCTGGCCACGGTGGTGCGGGCCTGGTTCGACCGTGAGGCACTGACGCAGGCCATGGGACTGACGCCAGACCAGCAGCTTCTGTTGACGCAGACGGTGGGGCTGCTGAAGGATTGACGGACGCATTCGTTGCACAGGCAATAGCTTGAATGCGACCTCACCTGTTCGTAGGATCAGCAGCGGCGCTCGGTCTGCTGTCGAGCAATGCAAGCGCCCCCAGCAGCTCAGGATCACCATGCACCCAGCGGAGACCTGCTGCGCTGGACAACAGTTCGGCCCGCTTCAGTACTGTCTCCACCGGCAACTTGGCCCCGACGAGCCAGAGCTCACGGTCTTGAAGGGCAAGCTGTGCTCTCAAACGCGCGAACATCTCCACGCCGGTCGCATCAATGCTGTTGATGGCTTGGGCCAGGATCACCACGCGGCGCGTGTTCGGGTTGTGGTTGAGATAGTCGCTGATTGCGCGTTCCAACGCGGCAGAGGATCCAAAGTCCAGTGCAGCGTCCATCCTCAGTGCATAGGTTTGCGGTGCCAGTGGCGGGAGCTCCCAGAGATGCCGGTCGCGCAGCCTGCCGTCCGCATGCAGGCCAACCTCAATGATCCGTGGGTGCAGCCGCTTGTAGAGGAAGTGGCTCAAGGACATGAGTACCCCGGCCAATACGCCCCAATACAGTTGCGGTGCCGCCAGCAGGGTGATGGCGAAGGTGGCCAATGCCGTCACGGCCTCGGCCCGCGAGATCGTCCAGAGGCGCTTGAACTCCAGCGGTTTGATCATCCCCAGTACCGCCACCACCACGACCGCGGCCAGCACTGCCTGCGGAACTTGCTGTAATACCGGCAGCAGCCATTGCAGCGTCATGGCCACCACGGCCACCGAGGCGATGGTGGCCCAGCCGGTTCTTGCCCCGGCGTACAGGTTGAGCGCCGAGCGGGAGAAGGAAGAGCTGGTGGGGAATGCACCGCACAGGCCAGACGCCACCTTGGCCAGGCCCTGGCCGATCAAGTCCTGATCCTGATTCCAGGGTGTTCCTTGGCGCGCGTTGTCCACCTTGGCGCTGGCTGCAGTCTCCAGGAAACTGACGAGCGTGATCACCAGCACGGGCACCGCGAGTTGCGTCAGCACGGGGAAGCCAGGCCACTCGGGCCAGTACAGCGCCGGCATGCCGCTTGGCAGATCGCCCACCACCTGGCCACCACGGTCGGCA
>CALRMF020000121.1:0-8487 GCA_943369035.1 Curvibacter sp. AEP1-3 | reverse complement strand
AATGACTTCAAACCCGTTGGTCAGGCGCACCTTGGCGACCTTACGCAGAGCGGAGTTCGGCTTTTTGGGAGTCGTGGTGTACACACGGGTGCAGACACCGCGACGCTGCGGAGAGTTTTGCATCGCGGGGCTCTTGGACTTGGTCGTTTCGACCTCACGCCCCTGACGCACGAGCTGGTTAATGGTTGGCATTGAAAACGTCCCTCAACGTTTGAAAAAACGAAAACGTGAAACCCTTCGGAAATTCCGAAAAGCCTTCTAGTGTATCAGGTCAGCTGGTGCGCCGCAATAAATTTCAGCCCGCTGCGATAGCGCGCACTCACTCGCGCGCAGGCCGGCTTACTTGATCCACAGGCGCAAGGCATCCCAGGCGCGACCCAGAACCCCCGCCTGATCGACCGCCTCCAGCGCCAGCAAAGGCACGTCCACAAGTGACTGCTCACCTGCAGTTACTTTCAACGTCGCCAGTTGCTGCCCCTTGGCGAAAGGCGCCACCAGCGGGTCGGTCCGCACGACTTCGGTCTTGAGCTTGGTGGCCGTGCCCGCCGGCACCGCCACCACGATGGCCTGCGGCCGCCCCAGTCCCACCTGCGAGGACTTGCCTTTCCAGACCCCCGGGGTCACCACCGCCTGGTTGGCCTCAAACAGCTTGACGGCCTCAAAGGCGGTGTAGCCCCAGTTCAGCAGTTTCTGCGACTCGTTGGCGCGCGCCTGCTCACTGGCCGTGCCCAGCACGATGGACAGCAGGCGGCGGGGCCCCGCCGCCTCGGGCGACCCCGGCGTCGCGCCGACCTTGCCCAGGTTGGGGAAATTGCGCTGAGCCGTGGCGATCAGGCAATAGCCCGCCGCCTCGGTGTGACCGGTCTTGAGGCCGTCGACCGACGGGTCACGGAACAGCAGCAGGTTGCGGTTGCTGTCGTTCGCTACCGGTGTACCGGCATAGCGGTACTTCTTGATGGCGTAGTAATGCACGTACTCCGGGAAGTCGCGCATCAGCCGCGTGGCCAGGATGCTGAGGTCACGCGCGGTGGTGGTGTGCCCCGCCTCGGTCAGGCCTTCCGGATTCCGGTAGCCGGTGGACTTCATGCCCAGCGCCTTGGCCTGCTCGTTCATCAGCTGCACGAAGCGCTCCACCGTGCCGCCCACCCCCTCGGCCAAGGCCATGGTGGCATCGTTGCCGGACTGCACGATCATGCCCCTGATCAGATCCTCCACCGGCACCTTCATCTTGGGATCGATGAACATGCGCGAGCCCGGCATGCGCCAGGCCCGCTCGCTCACCGGCAGTGTCTGCTGCAAATCGATCTTCTTCGCGCGCAGCGCATCGAACACCAGATAGGCGGTCATGAGCTTGGTCAACGACGCCGGCTCGACCGGGGTATCGATGTCCTTGGCCGCCAGCACCTGGTTGGCGGTGACATCCAGCAGCAGATAGGAGCGCGCCGCGATCTCCGGCGGCTGCGGCATCGTCAGGGCATGTGCCGGGACAGCGGCCAGCCCCAGTACGGCGGCACAAACAAGCAGAAATTTTTTCATCAGAGAGTTGCACTGAGGTGGCGAACCACCAGGTTTTTCAGAAGGGGCAGTTGCCCATGGAAGAAATGGCCGCCGCCGGGGATCACCGTCACCGGCAGCAGCTGCGGCCGCGCCCAGTCCATCACGGCGCTCAAGGGCACGGTGTCATCATGTTCGCCGTGCACCACCAGGGTACGTTCGTGCGCCTCGGGCGGCAGGGCGGCCACCTTGAAGCGGCTGGCCGCGGCGCCGACGAACACCAGCTTGTCGATCTGTCGCTGCGGCCACAGGGTCAGCAGCGCCTGGCTCATGACAAAGGAGCCGAAGGAGAAGCCGGCCAACGCCAGCGGCCCTTCGGGCGCGCATTGGCGCACCACCGCCAGAAAGTCCTCGGTTTCGCCGCGGCCCTCATCGTGCACGCCGGCGCTGGCACCGACGCCGCGAAAATTGAAACGCACCGCCCGCCAGCCGCATTGCACAAAGGCGCGCGCCAGCGTCTGCACCACTTTGTTGTCCATGGTGCCGCCAAACAGCGGATGCGGATGGGCAATGATGGCCACGCCACGCGGGCTGGCGCCGGCAGGCAGCTGCGGCTCGTCGCGTAGCGACTCGATGGTGCCAGCCGCTCCCGTCAGCAACAGGCGCTCGGTCTGGGCGTTCATGTCAGCGACCCAGATGCGGCGGTGTCAGCAGACGCTCAACCACCTGCCCGTTCTTCAGATGCGATTCGACGATCTCATCGATGTCGGAGGCATCGACATAGGAGTACCAGACGGCCTCCGGATAGACCACGGCCACCGGACCGGCCGCACAACGGTCCAGACAACCCGCCTTGTTGACGCGCACCTGGCCGGCACCCGCCAGCCCCGCCTCCTTGACCAAGGCCTTGCAGCGGTCAAACGCGGCCTGCGCCTCATGGCGGGCGCAGCATTCCGAGCCGTCGCTGCGCTCGTTCAGGCAGAAGAAGATGTGGCGCTGGTAATAGGAGGACGCAGCAGGCGTCGCAGCTGGGCTGGTGGTGTCATTCATGCCCGCCATTTTAGTTTTTTGGCCCCTGACGCCAGACGCGTGTCAGCATATACAGCAGGGCGGCGTAGGGCCACAGCCAGCCCAGCCACTGGGCCAGGCCATGGAAACGGATGAAGCGGCCCTGCTCCCAGGTCTGCAGCGTCTGCGCAAAGTAGGCGCTGGTCGGCGCCTGGTTGATGATGCTCAGGAACACGCCCAGCGCCAGCAGCACCAGCGAGGCACTGGCACGCGCGGGGACGCCGACCAGCAACACCGCCAGCACCAGCGCCAGGCCGTAGCCTACCTGCACTGGCAGTTCGAACCAGGCCCAGGCATGCAGCGGGCCGTAGCTTAATGCCGCCGACAGGGCAGACGCGGCGACGCCGGTGGCCAGCACCACCACCAGAAACACCAGTCGGCGCATGCGGTCCCGGATGACGCTGTAGCCCAGCAGACAGGGAATCAGTGCCCCCAGCGTCACGCAGGCGAGTTCAGCCCCCGGCACCAGGGGCTGTAGCTCCAACTCACGCACCGGCAACCACTCCAGGAACGGAGAGTTCTGCAGCAACTCAGCCAGTCCCGCTTCCAGCCGCTCAAACACCTGGCCCAGCCCCAAGGGCACCGCGGCCGGGAACAGCAGGGCCAACGGCCACAGGGCCAGCAATACCAAGGCGCCGCGCGCATCGGGCACAAACCAACGGGCGCGAAAGCGGCTCCAGCGCGACAAGGCGCCCAGTCGCTCCAGCAGGGTGGCAGCGACCGCCCCCAGCCAGGCCCCCAGCCCATTGAGCGCGAAATCCACGTTCGACGGCACCCGCGTCGGCAGATAAACCTGCAGCGTCTCCATCAGCAGGGACAGGCCGAGGGCGGCCAGGGTGGCATGCCGCACCGCATGCACGCCATGGCCGGAGCGCAGCGCCGCCAGCGCCAGCAGAAAGCCCAGGGGCGCGTAGCCGAGGGCGTTGGACAGCAGGTCGAAGCCGGTCCAGTACTGGGGCCAGGGTGCCAGCAGGAAGTCCCAGGGGACAACGCCGCGGTCACGCCAGTCGGCGAACGGGTACAGGCTGGCGTAGACGATCAGGCCGACATAGACCAGCGCCAGGGGCCAGGCTGAGGTCTTGTGCATGCCCGCCAGCCGGCCTAGAACGGCTTGACCACCACCAGGATCACCGCCGCGAGCAGCATGAGCACCGGGATTTCGTTGAACCAGCGGAACCACACATGGCTGCGCCGGCATGCCCCGCGCTGGAACTGCTTCAGCAACACACCGCAGCCATGGTGGTAACCCAGCACCAGCGCCACCACTGCCAGCTTGGCATGCAGCCAGCCGTTACCCGGACCCTTGCCGATGCCGTAGCCGAGCCAGAGCCAGAAACCGAACACCAGTGCCGGTACCGCCAACAGGGTGGTGAAGCGCATCAGCTTGCGCGCCATCAGCAACAGGCGCTCCCGCTCGGCCACCGAATCGGCCGGCACCATGGCCAGGTTGACGAAGATGCGCGGAAGATAGAACAGGCCAGCGAACCAGCTGGCCACGAAGACGATATGGAGTGACTTGACCCAGAGCATGGGCTGAGTTTAGTCGTGCTTGAACTCGCCGAGCCACAACCAGCAACGCTGGTTGCGCCGCAGGCTAACTTTGACTGAAGGGCAAAGTTAAGCGCAGCGGGCCGTAGGTAAAAAAAACCCCGGCACGAAGCCGGGGTCGCAAGCCTTTTTTGCTGTCACACATCAAGGCCCCGCTCAGGGAGGAAAAGCGGGGGACGGCGAACCGTCCGGAACGAAATTTAACAAAAGTGAAACTGCTTTTCAAGCCCCCGGCTAACAATTTTTTACAATCACGGCGAATTTTTCGATTGCTGGCCACCCCCCTGTGGGGCGTAAACCACCCCCCGCCACGGGCGGGAATGAGGCACAATTTTCCCCATGACCCTCCACGCCCCCTACCCCTTGGGCCGGCCGCGCCGGCTGCGCCGTGACGACTTCACCCGCAACCTGGTTCGTGAGCACACGCTCACGGCGCATGACTTGATCTATCCTGTCTTCGTGCTGGACGGCGAGCAGCGCCGCGAGGCCGTAGGCTCCATGCCGGGCGTGGAACGCCTGAGCCTGGACCTGTTGCTGCCGGTGGCCGAGGAGTGCGTGAAACTCGGCATTCCGGTCATGGCGCTGTTCCCGGTCATCGATCCGGCCTTGAAGACCCCGAACGGCCAGGAAGCCCTCAACCCGGACGGCCTGGTGCCGCGTGTGGTCCGGGCGCTGAAGGAGCGCTTCCCGCAACTCGGCGTGATGACCGACGTGGCGCTGGACCCCTATACCAGCCACGGCCAGGACGGCGTGCTGGACGACACCGGCTACATCCTGAACGACGAAACCGTGGCCATCCTGACGCAGCAGGCGCTGACGCAGGCACGCGCCGGCGTGGACATCGTGGCGCCGAGCGACATGATGGACGGCCGCATCGGTTCGATCCGCCGCGCACTGGAAGAACACGGCCTGGTGCACACCCGCATCATGGCCTACAGCGCCAAGTACGCCAGTGCCTTCTACGGCCCGTTCCGCGATGCCGTGGGCTCGGCCGCCAACCTGGGCAAGAGCAACAAGAAGGTCTACCAGATGGACCCGGCCAACACCGACGAGGCGCTGCGCGAGGTGGCGATGGACATCGCCGAGGGTGCCGACATGGTGATGGTCAAGCCCGGCATGCCTTACCTGGACGTGGTGCGCCGCGTCAAGGACGAGTTCCGCATGCCGACCTTTGCCTACCAGGTATCCGGCGAATACGCCATGCTGAAGGCTGCAGCGCAGAACGGCTGGCTCGACCATGACGCAGTGATGATGGAAGCCCTGCTGGCCTTCAAACGCGCCGGTGCCGACGGCATCCTGACCTACTTCGCCATCGCCGCCGCGCGTTTGCTACAGAACAAGTAGCATCCATCGCATATCCAGCAAGGGCTGAAGCCCGATTTGATTCATAATCCGCGGCCATGCGCGTCTTCCACATCGGTTCCGGCAGCGCCATCGAGCAGGCCGGGCTGCCACAGCAGCTGCCGGCCAGCGGGCATGTCTGGATCGCCTGCACGCGACAGGAACTGCAGGACCAGCTGAGCACGATCCAAGCCACGCTGCAGGCGCTGTGCGGCCTGCAACTGGTGGACCTGCACGTCTCCGACCTGCTCAACGCGCAACTGCCCTCGCACTTCGACTACACCTCGCAGTACGACCTGTTGGTGTTCCGCCGCCTGGCGACCGGCAGCGGCGCGAACGGCAGCAACGGCCATGACGGCGCGCCCGCCCGGCCACACAAGCGCGGCGGCCCGCCCATCCTCAAGCGCATCGACACCAGCCCGGTGGGCTTCGCCGTGTTCGAACGCGTGCTGCTGACGGTGCACCCGGCCGACTGCGCCGCGCGCGACGCCTACGCCGTGCGCTTGCTGCAGTCCGGCGGCAGCGACATCCGCACCGCCAGCAGCCGGTTGCCCGTCTCGCCGGCGGACCTGATGCTGCGCCTGGTCAATCAGATGGTGGACGGTTTTCTGGAACTGCGGCGCGAGCTGACGCGCCAGCTCGACCACTGGCAGACCGAGCTGCTGAACCCGCGCACCCGTTTTTCCAACTGGGCAGCCCTGCTGGAAGCCCGACTGGCGCTGCACCATCTGGACGACATCTGCGAAGACCAGCGCGCCGCCGTGCAGGACTGGATCGAAGTCGTGAAGACCTGGCCCGAAGCCGCCGACCCGACCACCCAGCGCGAGCACGACCTGCTGCTGGTGCGCAGCCGCGACCTGCTGGAACACATCGAGCGCGTGGTGCACCACGTGCGCCGGCTGGAACAGAGTGCCGAGACCGCGGTACAGATGCACTTCAGCGCGCAAAGCAACCGCACCAACGAGATCATGCGCACGCTCACGGTGCTGACGGCCATCTTCCTGCCTCTGAACCTGATTGCCGGCATCTTCGGCATGAACTTCGACTTCATCCCGCTCTTGCACCACAGTGCCGGCTTCTGGTGGGCCATGGGCTCGATGACCCTGACCGCCGTGACGTTGACGCTGTACTTCTGGCGCAAGCGCTACCTGGAGCGCACCTCCGGGCGCTGAACGCCCCAGGCCTCAACCCGCGCTGCCGATCTGCAACTGCCCCAGCAGGTCCGCCACCAGCTCCAGCCGCAGCAGCGGGTTGTCCAGCGCGAGGTACTGCTGCTTCAGGCGTGCGCTGACGGGCAAGAGCTCACACCAGCGGTTCGCCAGCCAGCCGCAATCGTCCCATTGCAGCGGCGGCTGGATCGGCAAGACGTCGGCGCTGCCGGCCTGGGCCTGCATGTGCTGCCACAGCTGCGTCAACGCGGTGCGCACAGGGACCAGATCGGGCGGCACGGCCACCGGCGGGTCGTCGGGCAGCCACTCCACCTGCCCGACCCACAGGCCATGCTTGAGTTGCTCGCTGCTGCGCAAGCGGAACCGCCGTCCGCCCCGGCAGCGGACCAGCATCAGCCCCGGCTGCGGCCGCTCGAACTGCGTGATGTGGGCCAGCGTGCCCACCGTATGCAGCGCTTCCGGCGCAAACGCCGCGCCGTCACCGTGGTCCGGCCGCCGCACCTCCTGGCCCTGCGCCAGGGCCACCACACCGAAGGGCGCCCCCTCCTTCTGGCAGCGCCCGATCAGGTCGAGGTAGCGCACCTCGAAGATGCGCAGCGGCAGCACGCCACCGGGACACAGTACCGTCTGCAGTGGAAACAGCGGCAGCGTGGTGAAGCTCCCGGCCTCACCGCCGACACGGCTGTCGCTCAAGGCCGTACCCCCAGGAACAGCGCGGCGCCGTTGTCCCAGGCAATGCGTCGCGCCACCGCCGGCGGCAGCTCGCCGAGCCAGCGGCGGTAGCCCTGCATCAGGGCGTCGTAGTAGAGCCAACGCTGGTTGATCCAGGTGTCGGAGCCGATCAGGAAGCGCGTCGGGTACTTGAGCAGCAGCGCGCGCCATTCTGGGCACAGGGCGCCGTCGCCGCAGGTCAGCCCCGGGCGGTAGGACAGTTCGCCCATCAGCTGCGGGTACTTGGCGAGCAAGGCATCGACACGTTCCACCGGTGTGCCGCCGATGCCGGTGTGGGCCCAGATCAAGCGTGCCTGGGGCGCGTGCGCCATCAGCAGGTCAATCGCCACGTCATCGACATGCGCCAGCACGGCCAGCCGCCTGTCCTGCGCAAACTGCATCAGTTTCTTCGCCACCGGGCCATTGGCATTGGCACTGTCGTAGAGGTGGAACTCGCCCAGGCCACGGTAGGGCCCGGCCGCGGTGCCGCGCGCAAACTCGGCCTGCACCATGGCGTAGATGCTCTCGTCACGGAACCAGTTGCTGTAGTCGTCGCGGTTGCGGTAGAGGCGGATGAAGGGCACCACCTTGACGCCGGCCGCCCGCGCCTGTTCACGCGCCTCGGCCAGGGCCTTGGTGCCGTCGTTCGGCCGGCTGTTGGCAATGATGGCCTGCACGCCGTTGCGCTGCATGCGCGCCAGCACATCGTCCAGCGGGTGCGGCCCGGCCTGTCCGTTCCAGGCTTCGTCGTTGTAGTGCAGGTGGGCGTCGAACAGCGGTCCGGCGTAGTCGGCAGCCTGCGCCGGACCCATGCAGGGGCCTACCGCTATGACGAGACACAAGAGTGATCGCATCATTAACAACGCCCAAACCGGGAAACGCCGTGGAACCGGCTTCGCCGGGCCACTGGCGTTGCCCCCTGCAAGGGGGGTGGCGAAGGGACACGCAGTGCCCGCAGCCTGGGGGTGTTCCACTTTCAGCCAATGTGCTTGGCGAAGAACGCCAAGGTACGCTGGCGCGCCAGCGCGGCGGCGGTGGCGTCCCAGGCGCCGCGCTGGTCGCAGTTGAAGCCGTGGTTGGCGGCGTAGATGTGGATCTCCGCCGTCGGGTGCGCCTTCTGCAGCGCCGCCACGCCGTCGAGCGGAATCCAGTGGTC
>CALRMF020000120.1:0-8590 GCA_943369035.1 Curvibacter sp. AEP1-3 | reverse complement strand
CGTCCTTCTTGAACGCCGGTTTCATGGCGGCCAGGGTTTCCGCCGTGGTGTCGGCGCGCACATGCTCGTCGGTGTCAAACAGCACCACGCCCTTGCGCGTCTTGACCTCCACCGGCACGATCTGTTCCTTGAAGCGGCCCTCGGCAATGGCGCGCGCGGCACGTCGCTGGCTCTCGGCGGCCAGCTGGTCCATCTGCTCGCGCGTGATGCCGTGGCGCTCGGCGACGTTCTCGGCGGTGATGCCCATGTGGATCTTCTGCCAGGGGTCGTGCAGGATGCCCAGCATGTAGTCGATCAATTGCGCATCGCCCATGCGCATGCCATAGCGGGCCGACGTGTCGAAGTAGGGGCCGCGGCTCATCGCTTCGGAACCACCGCCAATCGCAATGTCACAGTCGCCCAGCGCAATGGCCTGCGCCGCCGAGATGATGGCCTGCAGGCCGGAGCCGCACAGGCGGTTGACGTTGAAGGCCGGCGTCTCGATCGGGCAGCCGGCGTCGATGGCGGCGACGCGGCTGAGATACGCGTCCTTGGTGTCGGTCGGGATCACGTTGCCCATCACCACATGGCCGATGGCGTCGGGCGCCACGCCGCTGCGTTGCAGGGCGGCGCGCACCGCCGTGGTGGCCAGTTGCGTGTTGGGCACGTCCTTCAGGCTGCCGCCGAAGGTGCCGATGGCGGTGCGGGCCGTGCCGACCACGAAGATGTCACGCTGGTTCATGTTCTAACTCCTGTCAATTCATCAATCAACGCCCGACGAAGCGTGCAGGCTGGCGGGCAAAAAAGGCGTCCAGGCCGGTGCGGAAGTCCTGCGTGCCGGCACACAGGCCAAAGGCGGCCGCTTCGGCATCGAGCTGTTCCGGCAGGCCACGGTCGAAGGCGTTGCGCATCAGCCGGCGCATCTGGCCCAGCGCGCGGGTCGGGCCGGCAGCCAGGCGCTGCGCCAGGGCGTCTACCTGGGCCTCCAGCTCGGCGGCCGGAACCACACGGTTGATCAGACCCAAGCGAGCGGCATCGGCGGCCTCCAGTGTATCGCCCAGCAGCGCGATCTCCAGCGCCGGACGCAGACCGACCATGCGGGGCAGGGACCACGAGGCGCCGATGTCGCAGCTGGCGCCCACGTTCGCATAGGCGAGGTTGAAGCGCGTGCCCTCTGCCGCCAGCACGAAATCGGCCTGCAGCATCAGGCTCATGCCGGCACCGGCCACGACGCCGTGTACCTGGGCGATCACCGGCGCATCCTGCCCGGCCAGAATCTGCACCGCCTCGTGCAGGGGCGTGATCAGGTCGGCTGCGCCCTGCACCGGGTCGGCACTCAGGGTGGCGAGGTCGCCACCCGCCATGAACCCCCTGCCAGCGCCGCACAGCACGATCGCACGCACCGTCGGGTCAGCGGCCAATTGGCGGCTCCCGGCCAGCAGGGCTTGCGCCATCGGTACGTCGATGGCATTGAGGGCGCCTGGCCGGTTGAAGCACAGCCGGGCTAAGGCGCCGTCACGTGTGAGCAGCAGCGGTGTTTCGGCGGCGGGGGATGAACTCATGGCAGCCTCGGGTGCCGGTCGTTCTACCGTTCAACGGTAGAGCGCCTCGATCTCGTTCGCGTAGGTCTTGTAGATGCTGGAGCGGCGCACCTTCATGGTGGCGGTGACTTCGCCGTCGTCGTGGTCGAGCTCCTTCGTCAGCAGGTGGAACTTTCGGATCTGCGCCACCTGCGCCAGCCGTTCGTTGCCGCGGTCGATCTCGGTCTGGATAAGCTCGCGCACCTGCGGGGTTTCCACCAGCGAGCGGAAGTGGGTGAACGGGATGCGCCGCGCTTCGGCCCATTTGCCCACCGTTTCCAGGTCGATCTGCACCAGCGCGCCGACGAACTTGCGGCCCTCGGCAACGATGATGCATTCCTTGATGTAGGGGCTGCCCTTCATCGTGTTCTCGATCTCCGACGGTGTCAGGTTCTTGCCGCCGGCGGTGATCATGATGTCCTTCAGGCGGTCGACGATCTTGAGCTGGCCGCGTTCCTCGCGCACCACGTCGCCGGTGTGCAGCCAGCCATCGCGGATGCTGCTGGCCGTGGCCTCCGGGTTCTTGTAGTAGCCGGCAAACACCATGTCGCCGCGCACCTGCAGTTCCCCCTGCTCGCCGATGCGGTGCTCGACCCCGAGGATGGGAACGCCGACGGTACCGATGACCACCTCGTCAAGGCGTTGGCCCGTGATCATGCCGGTGGATTCGGTCAGGCCATAGACCTCCACCAGCGGCACGCCCAGCGCGCGGAAGAAGCGCACCACGTCGGGCGGGATCGGCGCCGCGCCAGTGAGCGCCACCTGGGCATTGCGCAGGCCGATGAAGTTCTGCAGCGCGCGCAGTACCAGCCAGTAGCTGGCGAAGTAGGCCAGGCGTTCGGCCACGGTCCAGTCGCGCCGCGGTTTCTCGGCCAGCGGCAGGCAGGCGGCATAGGCGCGTTGGAACAGCGCGCGGCGCAGCGCGCCGGTTTCCTGCAGTTTGATGCTGATGGCCGCGTGCAGCTTCTCCCAGATGCGCGGCACGCCCAGGAACATGGTGGGCGCCACCTCGCGCAGGTCTTCCTGGACGGTACGGATTGATTCGCCGAAGTTCACTTGCGAGCCCAGGTAGACCGGCACGAAGGTGGTCAGCATCTGCTCGGCGACGTGGCACAACGGCAGGTAGGACAGGTGGGTGGTGTCGGCCGACAGTCCCAGCCGCTCCACGATGCCCGGCACCACGCCGCGGATGTTGCGGTAGGAAATCATCGCGCCCTTGGGTTTGCCGGTGGAGCCCGAGGTGTAAATCATCAGACCGATGTCGTCCAGCGCCTGCGCGGCCAGGGCCTGGTCGATCAGGGCCGGATCGCCCTGCGCCGCGCCGAGCGCCTCGACCTCCGCAAAGGTGGAGATCAGCGTCCGTGTTTCGGCGTCGAAGCTGCGCAGGCCCTTGGTTTCCATGACGATGATGCGGCGCAGGCGCGGCAGCTCGGCGCGCGCCGCCAGCACCTTGTCGGTCTGCTCCTGGTCCTCGCAGACCATGATCTCGATATCGGCATGGCCCACCACATAGGCCACCTCGGGCGTGGGGCTGGTCGGGTAGACGCCTACCGTGACGGCACCGGTCAGGCCGGCGCCCATCTGTGCCAGCACCCACTCGATACGGTTCTCCGAGATGACGCCGACATGCCCCCCGGCTGGCAGGCCGAGCACGCGCAGGCCGAGACCGAAGTTGGCGGCACGCTGGTAGTAAGTGGCCCAGTCCACCGGCTTCCAGATGCCGTAGTCTTTCTGCCGAATGGCGATGCGCACCGGCATGGCCTGCGCCTGCTGGCGCAGCATCTGGGGCAGTGTCAGCTCAGGCAGAGAGGGTGTCGAATGCATGTCAATCACAGCCGCAAGATTCAAATCCAGGTGAGCGCAACAGCGCCAGGCGGGAAACGCCGCAGAACCGGCTTGGCCGGGCTGCTGGCGTTGCCCCCTTGAGGGGGGAGGCGGCTACACGCAGTGAGCAAGCAACGGGGGTGGTTTTCATGAGAGCCACCTTTTCCGCCGCTTGTAGTGTTTGATGTCCTTGAAGCTTTTGGCTTCGCCACCGCCGCCCATGCCGAGGTAGAACTCGCGCACGTCGGGGTCGGCGGCCAGCCGCTCGGCGCTGCCATCGATCACGATCTTGCCGTTCTCCATGATGTAGCCGCTGTGCGCCACAGCCAGCGCAACGGTCGCGTTCTGCTCCACCAGCAGCATGGAGACGCTGCGCTCGGCGTTGATGCGCGCGATGATGCCGAAGATGTCCTCCACCAGCTTGGGCGACAGGCCGAGCGAAGGTTCGTCGAGCAGCACCAGCTCGGGTTGCGCAATCAGTGCGCGGCCGATGGCCAGCATCTGCTGCTCGCCGCCAGAGAGGTAGCCCGCCAGACCCCTGCGGCGCTCATGCAGGCGAGGGAAGTAGCTGTAGACCAGGTCGAAGTCGGGCTTGGCACTGTTGCGGCCGGTGAGGGCATAGGTGGCCGCCACCAGGTTCTCTTCCACCGTCAGGTCTTCGAAGATGCGCCTGCCTTCCATCACGTGGCTCAGGCCCTGGCGCACCAGCTGCTGCGGCGCCAGCGCGCGCGTGGACTGGCCGTTGAACAGGATCTCACCGCTCTCCAGTTCACCGTCCTCGAGCGTCAACAGGCCTGATATCGCCTTGAGCGTGGTGGACTTGCCGGCGCCGTTGCTGCCCAGCAGTGCCACGATCTGGCCGCGCGGCACGGCCAGCGACAGGCCGCGCAGGGCCTGCACCACCTTGTTGTAGACGACCTCGATGTTGTTCACCTCGAGGACGTGGTTCGATGCAGCGGAAGTCATGGTGTTGCGGAGGTGAAGGAGATTCAACCCAGGGCACCCGCGGAACCGGCTCCGCCGGTCCGCTGGGTGCGTCCCCCCTCCCGCGCGCAGCGCGAGAGAGGGGGGAAGGCGCGCAGCGCCTCAGGGGGGAGCTTCAAAGCTGTATCCAGTCGGACGCCGGCACCATGCGCTGCGCCTTCATGTCAGCCTTGTAGACGCGGCCGACCGGGATGGAGTTGCCCTTGATGGTGATCGGCACGCCGATCAGGCCGCCGGTGTCGAAGTCCTTGATGCTGTTGAGCGCCGCCTTCAGGTTCTTGCCGGTGAGCTCCTTCTTCGCATCGAGCGTGCGCTTGGCGGCTTCGACGAACAGCATGGCGGCCAGGAAGCCCTGGATGTAGGCCGTGCTCTGGTACTCGGGGCGCATCTGGCGGATCTTCTCCAGCATCGGCGCCTTGGCCGATGTGTCGTAGTAGTAGCGGTAGGGCATCACACCCATGAAGCCGTCGCCAGCTTCGCCCATCTTCATGACGGTGGAGCTGTCCATGGTCCAGAAGGTGCCCATCCACTTGCTGGTCATGCCCTGCTGCTTGCCCTGGTTGATGAATTCCGGGATGGGCGCGAGGATGTAGCCGTGGAAGATGGTGTAGTCGGGCGCGGCGCGGCGCAGCTTGATCACTTCGGTGGACACGTCCACGCTGCCGGGCGGGGTCATGAGCTTGATTGCCACGTTCAGGCCGAGCTTCTTGGCCAGCGCCTCGCTTTCGTCGATCGGGTCGCGGCCGAATTCGGAGTCGGAATAGACGAAGGCCACCTTGGCGCCCGGCTTCTCCTTGGCGATGTGGCGCAGCAGGATGCCGAACATCTCGGTGTAGTCGGGACCGACCAGGAACTGGTTCGGGTACTTCTTCGGGTCGTTGAGTTCGGTGGCAAAGGAGGCGCCGGCCATCAGGATGTTGCCGTTGCGCTCCAGCTCGGGGTTGATGGTCTTGGAAAACGCCGTGGAATCGCCGTAGTACAGGTTGACCTTGTTCTGGCTGGTGATCTTCTTGAACGCCGCCACCGACACGTCCACCTTGTAGCCGGTGTCTTCCGGCACGTACTTGATCTTGCGGCCCTTGATGCCGCCGGCGTCGTTGACGATCTTCAGGTAGTCCTGGATGCCGGCGTTGATGCCGACGCCGGCGAAGGCGAACACGCCGGTCATGGGAATGGAGCCGCCGAGCACGATGTCCTCGCCGCCGGCCTGGGCATGGGCCGCCAGCGGTGCGGCCAGCGAAGCACCGGCCGCGAGCAGCAGGGAGCGGCGGTTCTGGGAAATGCGGGAAGCTTGCATGCGAGTCTCCTTCTTTGCGTTGCCTGTGGTCAGGGTGCTCCGCTCAATTGCGGAACGGCCACAGATGGAAAAAACGGCGGATGCGCCGCCACACTTCTGCGAGCCCATGCGGCTCGAAAACCAGAAAACCGATGATCAGCAGGCCAAAGATGATGGTGCGCACCGGCGACAGGTAGACCGTCAGTGAGGTGCTGTCGGGCAAGAGGTCGAACACCAGCTTGAGCAGCTCAGGCACCATGGTCATGAACACGGCGCCAAGGATGCCGCCCAGGATGGTGCCCATGCCGCCGACGATGATGGCGGCAAGGAAGAAGATGGACATCAGCAGCGGAAAGCTCTCTGGCGTGACCACGCGGAAGAAGTAGGCCCACAGGCCACCCGCCACGCCGGCATAAAACGACGACAGGCCGAAGGACAACAGCTTGTAGCGCAGCAGCGGGATGCCCAGCACCTCGGCCGAGATGTCCCGGTCGCGGATGGCGATGAAGGCACGCCCGACGCGGGTGCGGAACAGGTTGGCCGCGCCCAGCAGCATCAGCACCGTGACCGGCACGATCACCCAGTAGAGGCGGAACGAGGTGTCCAGCACCAGGCCGAAGAGACTGGCCGGTGGCAGCGCCAGGCCGCCGGTGCCGCCGGTGAATTTCATGTTGGCGAACAGGAAGTGCGCGATGAAGGAGGCGGCGATGGTGGCGATGGCCAGGTACAGGCCCTTGACGCGCAGCGAGGGGATGCCGACGATCAGGCCGCCCAGCATGGCGACGAAGCCGCCGGCCAGGATGTTCAGCAGGAAGGGGCTGCCGACATTGATCTGCAGGATGGCCACGGTGTAGGCGCCCAGGCCCATGAAGGCGGCCTGGCCCAGGCTGACCAGCCCGGTGTAACCGGTCAGGATGTTCAGACCGGTGGCGCTGGCGACATTGATGCTGACCAGGCAGGCCAGGTACAGCCAGTAGTCGCTGGCCATGAAGGGGAACAGCAGCAGCAGGGCGGCGGCGATGGCTAGCCAGACCTTCTGCGTGCGCGAGTCGAACAGCGCCGCGTCGGCGATGTAGCTCTCTTTCAGGGTGCCGATACGCATGGGGCTATAGTCTTTCGATCTCGTGCGTGCCGAACAGGCCGTAGGGGCGGACCATCAGGATGGCTACCAGCACGATGAAGGTGGCCAGCAACTTGTACTCGCCACCTAGGTAGGCGCCGGCCAGTGCTTCCACCAGGCCGATGCACAGGCCGCCTACCAGCGCGCCCAGCACGCTGTCCAGGCCACCGACGATCACCACCACCAGCACCGACAGGCCGAATACGCCCATGGAGGAGGAGATGCCACCAATGGAGCCGACGATGATGCCGGAGAGGGCTGCCAGCATGGCCGACACCACCCAGGCCAGTGAAAACACGCGTGGCACGTTGATGCCCATGGAATAGGCGGCTGCCTGGTCGGAGGCCGTGGCACGCAGCGCCACGCCGCCACGCCAGAAGCGGAACACCAGCAGCACGGCCGCAATGAAGACCACCGCGATCACGGCGCCCCAGAACACCTTGGGCGCGAGGAAGGCGTCGCCGATCATGATGGCCTGGTTGGGCATGAACTCGGGCAGTCGGCGCTGGTCCGCGGTCCAGATCACTTCCACCAGGCCAACCAGCACCGAGGCCAGGCCCACGGTCACCATGAAGACCGAGATCGGCGGCTCGCCCAACAGCGGGCGGATCATGGTGCGTTCGATCACCGCGCCCAGCAGGCCGGCACCCAGCACCGCCGCCGGAATGGCCAGCCACAACGGGAGTGCCAGCATGGAGGCGAAGGTGAAGAACAGGTAGGCGCCGATCATCAGCATCTCGCCGATGGCGATGTTCACCACCCGGGTGGCCTTGTAGACCATGACGAAGGCCAACGCGGCCAGGGCGTAGAGTCCGCCGCTGGCGATGCCGGTCAGGCTGATCTCGAACAGGTAGGCCCAATCCATCAGGCCACCTCCGTTGCGGCGTGCAGCTTGCGCCGCAGATCGCCGACGTCGCCCGATCCCAGGTAGGCGCGGATCACCTCGGGGTTGGCCTGCACCGTAGCCGGATCGCCCTGCGCGATCACTTGGCCGAAGTTGAGCACCACCACGTGGTCGGATAGGTCCATCACCATGCCCATGTCGTGTTCCACCATCAGCACCGTGACACCCCATTCGGCGCGCACGTCGAGGATGAAGCGCGCCATGTCTTCAGTCTCCTCGCGGTTCATGCCGGCTACCGGTTCGTCCAGCATCAGGATCTCCGGCTGCATGGCCAGCGCGCGCGCCATCTCCACACGCTTCTGCAGGCCGTAGGACAGGGCCGATACCGGGGCGTGGCGGATATGGTCGATTTCCAGGAAGTCGATGATGCGCTCCTCGATCTCGGCGCGCAGCTCGGCCTCTTCACGCCGCGCGCGTCCCAGGTAGAACAGCGCGTCGAGCACGTTGCTCTTGAGGTGGGCATGGCGACCAAGCTTGATGTTGTCGAGCACCGTCATGCCGCGAAACAGCGCGATGTTCTGGAAGCTGCGGCCCAGGCCCATGCGGGCGCGTTTGGGCGCCGGCAGGCGCGTGATGTCCTGCCCCTGGTAGCGCACGCTGCCGCTGGTAGGGTGGTAGAAGCCGGAGATGGTGTTGAACAGCGAGGTCTTGCCGGCGCCATTGGGACCGATCACCGCCGTGATGGAGCCCGGGGCCACGTCGAAGCTGACGCCGCTGAGTGCCTTGACGCCACCGAAGGCGAGCGTCACGCCGTCGACCTGCAACAGAGGCGACCGGGTGCCGGGGGAAGCGTGCTTGGGGTCCATCAATGTGGCTAGGGTTTATGCGTATCGGAAAACTTTTACTTGTGCGTAGACTTTTTACTCACGAGTAGATTCTGGGATTCGCCAAGCCTTCGGGCATCAGGACTTTCCCGTAGCACC
>CALRMF020000119.1:0-8650 GCA_943369035.1 Curvibacter sp. AEP1-3 | reverse complement strand
TACCTCCCTGTGGGGAGTCTTTAGGTCAGGTCACCCATGTCTGATTTAAGTCTTCAACTGCAGCAGGCGCACAGCCAACTACCAGTTTCGAGCTACTTTGACGAGGCGCTGTTCCAGCGCGAGATGGCGCTCATCTTCCAGCGCGGGCCCCGGTACGTGGGCCATGCCGCCAGCGTACCGGAGGTGGGCGACTACTACGCCCTGCCGCAGGAGAACGAGGGCCGCGCCATCGTGCGCACGCCGCAGGGCGTGGAGCTGATCTCCAACGTCTGTCGCCATCGCCAGGCCGTGATGCTCAAGGGGCGCGGTACGCTCAACGCCACCGCCCCCGGCAGTGCGGGCGGCAACATCGTCTGCCCGCTGCACCGCTGGACCTACAGCGCCCAGGGCCAGCTGATCGGCGCGCCGCATTTCGCGCACGATCCCTGCCTGAACCTGAACAACTACAAGCTGCGCGAGTGGAACGGCCTGCTCTTTGAAGACAACGGCCGCGACATCGCAGCCGACCTGGCCGGCATGGGCCCGCGCGCCGAACTCGACTTCACCGGTTTCACGCTCGACCGCGTCGAACTGCACGAGTGCAACTACAACTGGAAGACCTTCATCGAGGTCTACCTCGAGGACTACCACGTCGGCCCCTTCCACCCGGGCCTGGGCCACTTTGTGACCTGCGACGACCTGACCTGGGAATTCAAGGAACACTACTCGGTGCAGACGGTGGGCGTGTCCACCGCCTTCAACCGCCCGGGCTCCTCGGTCTACCAGCGCTGGCACGACGCTCTGCTGAAGTACCGCGAAGGCAAGCTGCCCGAGCGCGGCGCCATCTGGCTGACCTACTACCCGCACATCATGGTGGAGTGGTACCCGCACGTGCTGACGGTCTCGACGCTGCATCCGGTCAGCCCCACCAAGACACTCAACATGGTGGAGTTCTACTACCCGGAAGAGATCACGGCGTTCGAGCGCGAGTTCGTCGAAGCCCAGCAGGCCGCCTACATGGAGACCTGCATCGAGGACGACGAGATCGCCGAGCGCATGGACGCCGGCCGCAAGGCGCTGCTCGCCCGCGGCGACAACGAGGTCGGCCCCTACCAGAGCCCCATGGAAGACGGCATGCAGCATTTCCACGAGTGGTACCGCAAGCAGATGGGGCTGTGAGCCTCGTCTGACACGCACCCGCATGCAGGCCCTCTGGATGGTCCTCGGGGCCTTCTTCTTCGCCACCATGGGCGTGGCGGTGAAGTTCGCGTCCGGTACCTTCAACACCTTCGAGCTGGTCTTCTACCGCGGCCTGATCAGTATGGCCTTTCTCGCGCTGGTGCTGCGCGGCCGCAACGTCAGCCTGCGTACGCCGGTGCCCTTCATGCACGTCTGGCGCAGCATCGTCGGCGGCGCCTCGCTCACCGCCTGGTTCTACGCCATCGCCTGGCTGCCGCTGGCCACGGCCATGACGCTGAACTACATGAGCGGCATCTGGGTGGCGGCCTTCATCGTGGGCGGCGCCATCCTCTACGGCAAGGCCGAACGCCAGGGACCGCTGCTGATCACCGTGCTGCTGGGCTTTGCCGGCGTGGTGCTCACGCTGCGCCCCACCATCGACCAGAACCAGCTCTTCGCCGGCCTGATCGGCCTGCTCTCCGGCATGTGCGCCTCGCTGGCCTACCTGCAGGTCACGGCGCTGGGCCGTGCCGGTGAGCCTGAGGGGCGCACGGTGTTCTACTTCGCTGTTGGCACGGCGGTGACGGGCTTGCTCGGCATCCTCTGGGCCGGTTTCACGCCCTGGGAACGCATCAGCTGGCAGGCCGCCGCCTGGCTGCTGCCCATCGGCGTGCTGGCCTCGCTGGGCCAGTGGTGCATGACGCGCGCCTACAGCCGCGGCCACACGCTCGTGGTGGCCAGCCTGCAGTACTCGGGCATCGTCTTTGCCTCGCTTTACAGCCTGATCCTGTTCGGCGACCAACTGCCGCTATCAGCATGGCTGGGTATCGCCCTCATCATCGGCAGCGGTGTGCTTGCCACCTTCCTGCGCCAACGCGCCATCCCCAATACCCCTGCAGAGGAACATTGACCATGTACACGACCCTGATCAGCGCCGAACAGCTCAAGCACCTGGTACACGACCACAAGCCGCTGATGATCTTCGACTGCAGCTTCGAACTGATGCAGCCCAAGGAAGGCGACCAGCAGTACGAGCGGGTGCGCATTGCCGGCGCGGTGCGGGCCGATCTCGACCGGCACCTGAGCGCCAGGAAGGCCGCGGAAGCGGTCAATGGCGGCCGCCACCCGCTGCCCAAGCGCGAGCTGTTTGCCGCCTGGCTGGCCAGCATCGGTTTCCAGAGTGACATGCAGGCCGTGGTCTATGACCGCCAGGGCGCCAACTACTGCGGCCGCCTGTGGTGGATGCTCAAGTGGGTCGGCCACGAGGCCGTGGCCGTGCTCGACGGCGGCCTGCAGGCCTGGGAAGCCATCAACGGCATGGTGGCCACCGGCCCGGACGTGGCGGTGCGCGTGCCCTCGCGCTTCACGGCCAGTGAGCCGCGCGCGCGGCTCGCCACCAGCGACGACGTGCTCAAGCACCTCGACCTGCCGGACCAGACCTTGATCGATGCTCGCGCCCCGGCGCGCTTTCGCGGCGAGGTGGAGCCGCTCGACCCGATAGCCGGCCACATCCCTGGCGCGCTGAACCGCCCCTTCCAGTCCAACCTCGGGCCGGACGGGCGCTTCAAATCGCCCGAGCAGCTGCGCGACGAGTTCACCGAACTGCTAGCGGGCCGCAATCCGAGCAGCGTGGTGCACCATTGCGGCAGCGGCGTCAGCGCCGTGCCCAACCTGCTGGCGATGGAAGTCGCGGGCCTGGGCCGTGCCGCCCTCTATGCCGGCAGTTGGAGCGAGTGGTGCAGCAACCCGGCGCGGCCGATGGCGCAGGGCTGAGCAAGCCTCAGAAGGCGTAGGTCACCGCCAGCACACCTGTGGTGCTGGCGCTTTCACGCACCAGCACACTGTCGCGCGCCGCGCCCTGCAGGCTGATGCGGGTCAGCCCGGCAAGCACCGAGGTGCGCTCATCCAGCCGATGGATGAAGCCCAGGCTCATGCTCGCGTTGTTCCAGGCGGCGCCCGGTAACGCCACGGCGTAACCGCTACGGGCCGACTGCGCCGCGGTCACGCCAAAGTAGTCCTGCATGTACGACGCATTGGCCCACTGGGCTCCGAGCCCCAGGCTGAGGCGGCTGCGCGCGCCCAGCGCCGCGCTGTAGTAGCCCCCCAGGTCCAGCACCAGGCCGTCGCGCTGGTTGCCCGAGCCCTGGCGCAGCGACGACGTCAGCCCGCCCGACGCCCCCCAGAGGCGGTTGAAGAAGAGCCCCAGCTCGGGCTGGGCATCGATGCTGCCCATGCCGCGCAGCACCGTCGAACGGCTTTCGTCACGCCCCAGGTCGGCCGTCAGGCGCGCCCCGTATTGGTACTCGGGCCGACGCGAGGCGTTGTAGCCAACGCCATTGCTCACCCCGGCAAACCAGCCGTTGTGCCACTGGTAGTCGATGGCCGGCACCACCAGGGTGCGGCGTTCGTCCGAGCCTCGGTACTGGGTGCCGGCCACAACGGCCGCGCCTACCCGGCCGCCGTCCTGACCAGGGGGCAAGGGCGCCAGACGCACGGCATCGAACAACTGTGCACAGGCCAGCGGCGCCGCCAGGGCCAGCGCCAGCGGCAGGGCCGCACGGAGGGGAAACAGAGAATGCATGATCACTCGAACCGTTGGGAAACGGCGCGAGGTTAGCCGCGACCAACCATCCTTCGCCGGTGTGGGGCTTTCGGCGCAGGCCGCGCCACACGACGCAATTCCAGACCGGGTCTGTGGAGATAGCGCCAACAGGGAAACCACGAAGACATTGATCCGTTATCGTTTCGGGCCATGAACCCGACCACCCTCCAGTTGATCGGCGCCGTGCTGTTTGCACTGGCGGTGCTGCACACTTTCTCGACCAAGATCTTCGAGCGCCTGGCCCACACGCAACCGCGCCATGCCGGAGTCTGGCATCTGCTGGGCGAGGTGGAGGTGGTGTTCGGCTTCTGGGCCATGGTGCTGATGGTCTTCATGTTTGCCCTCGCGGGCAAGCAGGAGGCCACGGCCTACCTGGACAGCCGCAACTTCACCGAACCGATGTTCGTCTTCGTCATCATGGTGATCGCCGGCACGCGCGCCGTGCTGCAGTTTTCCGGCAAGCTGGTGCGCCTGGTTGCCACCTTCCTGCCGCTGCCGCGCGGCATGGCGCTGTATTTCCTGACCCTGGCCTTCGTGCCCCTGCTCGGCTCCTTCATCACCGAGCCGGCGGCCATGACGCTGGCCGCGCTGATGCTGCGCGACACGCTGTTTGTACAGCCGGTCTCGCGCGCGCTCAAGTACACCACGGTGGGCGTGCTGTTCGTCAACATCTCCATCGGCGGCACGCTCACGCCCTTTGCCGCGCCGCCGGTGCTGATGGTGGCCGCGCAGTGGAACTGGGACCTGTGGTTCATGCTCAGCAACTTCGGCTGGAAGGCCGCCATCGCGGTGTTGATCAACGCCGGCTGCGCCATGCTGCTGTTCCGCAAGGAACTCGACCACATGGCCCAGGCGCCCGCGAACGAGGCCGCCACCGTGCCCTGGCAGGTGATCGCGGTGCACCTGCTGTTCCTGCTTGGCGTGGTGGTGTTTGCGCACCACCCGGCCGTGTTCATGGGCCTGTTCCTGTTCTTCATGGGCTTCGTCACCGCCTATGCGCGCCACCAGGACCGGCTCATCCTGCGCGAGGGCCTGCTGGTGGCCTTTGTCCTGGCCGGCCTCGTGGTGCTGGGCGGCCAGCAGCAGTGGTGGCTGCAGCCGGTGCTGATGGGCATGGATGCCACCACGGTGTTCTTTGGCGCCACGGCGCTCACGGCCATCACCGACAACGCGGCCCTGACCTACCTGGGCTCGCTGGTGCAGGGCCTGAGTGAGGAATTCAAGATCGCGCTGGTGGCCGGTGCCGTCACCGGCGGCGGCCTGACGGTGATCGCCAACGCGCCCAACCCGGCCGGCGTCTCCATCCTGCGCGGCAAATTCTCCGACAACACCATCAACCCGCTGGGCCTGCTGATCGCCGCGCTGCCGCCCACCATCGTCGCGGTGCTGGCGTTCCGCGTGCTCTGAAACGGCCGACCCGGGACCCGTTCGCCACCTGGCCATTCCCGGGCGCCGGCACTAAACTGCGGCGATGCAAGCACGCATCACCGTCATCACCCTCGCCGTCGACGATCTGGACCGCGCCCTGGATTTCTACCGCGACGGCCTGGGCTTCACCACCGAAGGCATTGTGGGGACGGAGTTCGAGCACGGGGCCGTGGTCTTCATCGACCTGCAGCATGGCCTCAGGCTGGCGCTGTGGCCGCGCAGCAGCCTGGCACGCGACAGCGGGCTGCCGCTGTCACCACCCTGCCCCACCGGGTTGTCACTGGGACACAACGTCGCCTCGCGCGCGGAGGTCGATGCCGTCATGGCGCGTGCCGCGCAGGCCGGCGCCACCATCGTCAAGCCCGCCCAGATGACCTTCTGGGGCGGCTATGCCGGCTATTTCCAGGACCCCGACCAGCACCTCTGGGAGGTGGTGTGGAACCCCGCGTGGAAAATCGACCCGACATGAGGCGTCTTCATCGCCCCAGACGATCCGCCGGGCCGGCGTCCACCTGGCGCGACTCGACGTCGATCACGTCGCCGGTCTCGGCCGTCGAGCCGGCGCCCGCGCGGTAGAAGCGCTGCCACTGGGCGCGCCGCAGCATCGTGAACACCAGCGGTTGCACCGGCCGGCCCGTCAGGCGGGCCCAGGCGGCACGCAGCAGCCACAACAGCAGCAGGATGAAACTCGCCACCAGCAGGCTGGCCAGGAACACCAGCCCCATGAGCAGCAGCACCGCCCGCAGCAGCAGGCCGAAAACCATCTTGATCACGCGATCCACAGACGCACTCCTTGTGAACTGTTGCAGGTGCGGCCAAACGGCCCGAATGCAAGGCGGCAACCCAATGGGGTCGATTCACGCATCATGATGAAATCGGCCATCGACCCTTAACATACAAGCGCGAGCAGCTATCAAATCACTAGCAACCAACGCTTCCGCCGGAGTTCCGATGCCTGCGCTTAAGATGTGCCGCAGATGAATCCGCGAGAGAACCATGCGTAACTCCACCCTTGCCGCACTGGCGGTACTGACCATCGTGGCCGGCTGTGCCTCCGGGCTGAGCGAGCAGGCCGGCCGCATCCGCGTCGTGCCGAACGAGCCCGCCGCCCTGAGCGGTTGCAAGACGCTGGGCTCGATGGCCACCCGTTCACAGCCGGTGCTGCTGGAATCGGCTGCACGATCTGAGGCCCTGGCGCAGTTGCTGGAAGCCGCCGCCCGCATGGATGCCGACACGGTGGCCATCACCAGCGAGAGCGAAGACAAGAACGTGGTCACGCTGCGCGGCGTGGCATACAAATGCCGTTGAACGGCTAGAACGCCCATGGCCCGTGCCCGGGGCCGTCAGTGGGCATGCCCCAGGCTGCTGACCAACGTCACCAGACCGATGCCCACCAGCAGCCAGGCAATCTGCGCCACGGTCTCGCGCGGGCTCAGGCGCTTTTGCAGTTGCGGGATCAGGTCGGCCAGCGCCACATAGATGAAGCTGCTGGAGGCCACCACCAGGAAATAGACCAGGTAGTCGTGCAGCTGGTCTACCAGCCAGTAGCCCACCAGGCCGCCCAGCGCCGTCACGGCACCGGCCAGCGACACCTTGACCACCGCCGCATGGCGGTTGTTGCTGTTGTCGCGCAGCACCAGCAGGTCACCCATGTGGTGCGGCACCTCGTGCGCCATCACGGCCAGCGCAGCAATCGCGCCCAGGCGCAGGTCGGCGATGAAGGCCGAGGCAATCAGGATGCCATCGCCAAAGCAGTGCACGCTGTCACCCGCCAGCACCGACCAGCCACCGGGGCGGCGGTTGTGGTGGTCATGGTGGTCGTGGTCATGGTGCCCATGGGCATGGGTGTGGCCATGGTCGTGCGCCGCATGAGCGCCGTCGTGGTGATGTTCGTGCCCGTGGTGCCACAGCTCGGCCTTGTCGAGCAGGAAGAAGAACACCAGCCCGGCCAGCAGCGTCAGGAACAGCTCGTGCGCGCCGGCTTGGCTCTCGAAGGCCTCAGGCAGCAGGTGCAGGAAAGCCGTGGCCATGAGCGCGCCGGCCGCCAAACTGAGCATGTGCTGGGTGAAACGTGCCAGCACGCCAAAACTCAGGGCGGCGGCCAGCCACACGCTGCCGATGCCGGCCGCCATCGTGCCGATCAGGATCGCGAAAAGGGTCATGCTTTCGATTGTCTCAGAGCTGTCAAGAGGTCAGCAGGTCGCAGCATGACAAGCAAGAAAAGGGCCGCCCACAGGCGGCCCTTAATCCGAATTAGAACTGGCGAGAAATCGGCGCGAGTTCTTAGGCAACCCCGTGTTGCTTGAACCACGCCAGGCAGCGCTTCCAGCCGTCTTCCGCCGCTTCCTTGCGGTAGCTCGGGCGGTAGTCGGCATGGAAGGCGTGCGGTGCGTCGGGGTAGACCACGAACTGCGAAGCCTTGGAGGCCGCATTGCCCGCCGCCAGCGCGGCTTTCATCTTCTCTACGCCGTCGAGTGGAATGCCGGTGTCGGCGCCGCCATACAGGCCCAGCACCGGGCCGTTGAGCTGGCCGGCGATGTCGATCGGGTTCTTCGGCGTCAGCTCGTTCTGCGTGCCAACGATGCGGCCATACCAGGCCACACCGGCCTTGATGGCCTTGCTGTGCGCGGCGTACAGCCAGGTCTGGCGGCCGCCCCAGCAGAAGCCCGTCACGCCCACGCGCGCCAGGTCGCCGCCGTTGGCGCCGGCCCAGGCCACCGTGGCATCGAGGTCGCCCATCACCTGGGCGTCCGGCACCTTGGAGATGACCTCGGCGATCAGCTTGGCCATCTCGCCGTAGCTCTGCGCGTCACCCTGGCGCACGAAAAGCTCGGGCGCGATCGCCAGGTAGCCGGCGCGGGCAAAGCGGTTGGCCACATCGGCAATGTGCTCGTGCACGCCGAAGATCTCCGACAGCACCAGCACCACCGGCAGGTTCTTCTTGCCCGCCGGCATGGCGCGGTAGGCCGGCATCTTGAAGCCCTTGACATCGATGCTGACCTCACCCGCCGTCAGGCCGTCGGTCGGCGTCTTGATGGCGGTCTGCGCCATGATGGGCATGACCGACGCCGCATAGCCCACGCCCAGCGCCGTCTTCAGCGCGGTGCGGCGGGTGGCGCCGGCTTCGGTGCTCTGGCCCGGCAGCAGGGCCTTGAATTCGCTTTCCAGATCGCGGTTGATCATGCGGGTCTCCTTGTAGTGTTGTTGAAACGGAAACGAAGAGTCTAGTGCGCAGCCGCCGGTTTGGGTGAGCCACCCGGCTTGCCCCCTGGCACCACTGGGTTAAGACTTGCCGCCCGCGTGCGCCGGCGCTTCGCCCATGGCCAGGCTCAGGCGCCAGAACAGCAGACTCAAGGCCACCCCGCCGGCCATGCCCAGCGCGTACTTGAACGCGCTGCCGAACAGCAGCGGCGCCAGCAAGCCAGCCACCAGGGCAAAGGCCATCATCTGCACAAAGCTCTG
>CALRMF020000118.1:0-8693 GCA_943369035.1 Curvibacter sp. AEP1-3 | reverse complement strand
CTTGCAGTCGGCCATCAGCTCGGCCTCCTTCAGAGCCTGCTGGATGCTCTGCACCGTGGCGTCGATGTTGACCACCACGCCGCGCTTCAAACCGTTGCTCGGCGCCACGCCGAGACCGGCAAGCTTCAGTTCACCGTTGGGCAACACCTCGGCCACCACCGCCATCACCTTGGCGGTGCCGATGTCCAGCCCGACAACCAGGTCTTTGTACTCTTTTGCCATATGCGGTCCTGTGTGTCTGTATTACTCGCTCTGTCGTTCTTTATTTCTTCGTCGCCTTCGCTGCCTCGGGCAGCACGGTGCTGACACCGCGCAGCCGGATGGCGTAGCCGCCCTGGTGCCGCAGGTCCGCCGACTCCAGCGCCGTGACGGTGCGCCCGTAGCGGCCGCTCACCTGCGTCATGGTCTGCAGGAAGCGCTGCGTGCGCGCCACCACGTCCGCCTCGCCATCGCGCCCAAGCTCGATCACGGCGCCCGTGTCCAGGCGGGCGCGCCAGCTGCCCCGCCCGGTGAGTTCCAGCGTCTCGATGGACAGGTCCTTGGCCTCGAACAACGGCTGCAGCACCCGGTACATGGCCAGCACCTGGGCCGACTGGCCCTGCGGCCCCTCCAGGTGCGGCAGTGCATCCTGCTCGACTTCGCCGGTGTTGGCCTCGAACACCTCGCCGTAGCTGTTGACCAGCGTCGAATCGCCCTCGTCGCCCCAGTAGCCGACGGCCTGATGCTCCTGCAGGATGACCCGCAAGCGGTTGGGGAACTCGCGCCGCACCACGGCACGTCGCACCCAGGGCATGGATTCGAAGGCGGCCCGCGCGGCCTTGAGGTCGATGGTGAGGAAGGTGCCCTTGAGCTGTGGCGCCACATTGGCCCGCAGCGTGAGCGCGTTGTTGTGGTTGACGTCGCCGGTCACCGTCACGCCGCGGATGGCAAACACCGGGTGCGCCATGGCCCAGCCTGCCGCCGCGCTCAGCGCCAGCAGCACGAACGCGACCAGCAGCAGGCTGGCCACCACGTTCATGAGGCGGACGTCGAGCGGGACGGGCAGGTTGTGGGTCATCCCTGCTCCTGCGGGTGGTCAAGCGTGGCGGCCTGCAACAGCTGCACGCACAGCGCTTCGTAGCTGATGCCGGCGGCACGCGCCGACATCGGGACCAGCGAGTGCCCAGTCATGCCGGGTGCGGTGTTGATTTCCAGCAGGTAGGGCCGGCGGGTGTGGGCATCGATCATCACATCGGCCCGAGCCCAGCCGCGGCAGCCCAGCACGCCATAGGCCTGCAGCACCAGTTGCTGGATCTGTGCCTCTTCGCCGTCTGGCAGGCCGCAGGGCACGAGGTACTGCGTGTCATCCGTGAAGTACTTGTTCTGGTAGTCGTAGTTACCACCAGGCGCCACGATGCGGATCACCGGCAACGCCCGCGCCTGCGCCCCGGTGCCCAGCACCGGCACGGTGACTTCGTCGCCGCTGATGAACTGCTCGCACAGCACCTGCTCATCCTCCTGCGCGGCACGCGCATAGGCCGCGTCGCATTCCTCGGCGGAGGCCACCTTGGTCAGGCCGATGGACGAACCCTCGCGCGCCGGCTTGACGATCATCGGCGCGCCCAGTTCGGCAAAGGCGGCGCGCGTGGCCGCGGCGCTGGCCACCAGCTTCCAGGCCGGCGTCGGCAACCCTTCGGCGCGCCAGATGCGCTTGGTCATCACCTTGTCGATGGCGATGGCGGAGGCCATCACACCCGAACCGGTGTAGGGGATGCCCAGCAACTCCAGCGCCCCCTGCACCGTGCCGTCTTCGCCGAAACGGCCGTGCAGCGCGATGAAGCAGCGCGCATAACCCTCGCGCTTGAGCTCCGCCAGATCCCGGTGGGCCGGATCGAAAGGGTGCGCATCCACCCCACGCGACTGCAGGGCCTTGAGCACACCGGTACCCGACATGATCGAAATGTCGCGCTCGGCGGACGCCCCGCCCATCAGCACCGCTACTTTCCCCAGATTCACTTGGTCCTCACTCACTTCTGTCCTGCGCCTTGCAGCGCCACCACCTTGGCGGGCACGGCTCCGATCGAGCCCGCCCCCATGCACATCACCACGTCACCGTCGCGTGCGTTGTCCACAATCGCCTGCGGCATGGCCGCAATGTCGTCCACGAACACCGGCTCCACCCGGCCGGCCACACGCAGCGCGCGCGCCAGCGCCCGGCCATCGGCCGCCACGATGGGCGCCTCGCCAGCGGCATAAACCTCGGCCAGCAGCACCGCATCGGCGTCGCCGATGACCTTGACGAAATCCTCGAAACAATCGCGCGTACGGGTGTAACGGTGCGGCTGGAACGCCAGCACCAGGCGCCGGCCCGGGAAGGCGCCACGCGCCGCCGCCAGCGTGGCCGCCATCTCCACCGGATGGTGGCCGTAGTCGTCGATCAGCGTGAAAGTGCCACCGGTCTTGGCCGCCACCTCGCCGTAACGCTGGAAACGCCGGCCCACGCCCTTGAACTCGGCCAGCGCCTTCAGCAGCGCGGCATCGGGAATGTCGAGTTCTGCCGCCACCGCAATCGCCGACAGGGCGTTGAGCACGTTGTGACGGCCGGCCAGATTGAGCACCACCTCCAGGTCGGGCAGCACCACGCCATTGCGGCGCTGCACGGTGAAGTGCATCTGGCTGCCGACAGCACGCACGTTGAGCGCGCGCACCTGGGCACCCTCGTTCATGCCGTAGCTGGTGATGGGGCAGTTCACCTCGGTGGCGATCTCGCGCACCGCGGCATCGTCGGTGCACAGGATGGCCGTGCCATAGAAGGGCATGCGGTGCAGGAAGTCGACGAAGGCCTTCTTCAGGTTGCCGAAGTCGTGCCCATAGGTCTCCATGTGGTCGGCGTCGATGTTGGTCACCACCGCCATCACCGGCAGCAGGTTCAGGAAGGAAGCGTCCGATTCGTCGGCCTCGACCACGATGTAGTCGCCCTGGCCCAGCCGCGCGTTGGCACCGGCGCTGTTCAGGCGCCCGCCGATGACGAAGGTCGGGTCCAGCCCGGCTTCGGCCAGCACGCTGGCCACCAGGCTGGTGGTGGTGGTCTTGCCGTGCGTGCCGGCAATCGCGACGCCCTGTTTCAGCCGCATCAGCTCGGCCAGCATGACCGCGCGCGGCACGATGGGAATCTTGCGTTCGCGCGCCGCCAGCACCTCGGGGTTGTCCGGTTTCACGGCCGTGGAGGTGACGACGGCATCGGCGCCGGCGATATTGGCCGCCGCATGCCCAATGCAGGTCGTGATGCCCAGCGCCGCCAGCCGCTGCAGCGTGGCGCTGTCGGCGAGGTCGGAACCGGAGATGACGTAGCCGAGGTTGTGCAGCACCTCGGCGATGCCGGACATGCCGGAGCCGCCCACGCCGACGAAATGGATGTGTTTGATCGCGTGCTTCATCGGCTCAACTCCTCACACGCAGCGACCACCTGCGCCGTTGCGTCTGTTTTGGCCAGCATTCTGGCCTTCTCTCCTTGCGCCACTAGCGCTGCACGCTCTGCTTTTTGTAGCAGATCAGCCAGGCGTTCAGGGGTCATGTCTTTTTGCGGCAGCAGCTGGCCGGCGCCCTGGTCGACCAGGAAACGGGCATTGGCGGACTGGTGATCGTCCACCGCCGCCGGGAAGGGCACGAACAACGCCGCGGCGCCAACGGCGGCAATTTCCGTCACCGTGCTGGCACCGGCGCGGCAGACGATCAGGTCGGCGTCGGCAAATGCCTGAGCGGTGTCCTCGATGAAGGGCGTGAGGTCCGCCTCGACGCCTGCAGCGGCGTAGTTGGCGCGCAGCGCATCGATCTGCTTGGCGCCGCTCTGGTGCGTCACGCGCGGTCGGCTGTCGACGGGAATCCGCGCCAGCGCCTGCGGCACGATGTCGTTGAGCGCCTTGGCCCCCAGGCTGCCGCCCACCACCAGCAGGCGCAAGGGGCCGCTGCGGCCAGCAAAACGCGCGGCCGGTTCCGGCTGATTCAGAAACGCCTCGCGCAGCGGATTGCCGACCCAGTGCGCACCCTTGATGGCACTGGGAAAGGCCGTGAAGACGCGATCCGCTACGCCGGCCAGCACCTTGTTGGCCATGCCCGCCACCGAGTTCTGCTCATGCAGCACCAGCGGCTTGCCGAGCAGCACGCCCATCATGCCGGCCGGGAAGGTGATGTAGCCACCCAGACCGACCACCACGTCCGGCTGCACGCGGCGAATCACCTGGATGCTCTGCCAGAAGGCCTTGAGCAGGCGCAGCGGCAGCAGGGCCAGGGTGGTCAAGCCCTTGCCGCGCACGCCGGAAAAGTCGATGGTCTCGAACGGAAAGCCGCGTGGCGGTACCAGCGTGGCCTCCATGCCACTGGCATTGCCCAGCCAGTGGACGCGCCAGCCACGCTCGCGCAAGGCCTCGGCCACGGCCAGACCCGGGAAGATGTGGCCACCGGTACCGCCAGCCATGATCAGCGCGCATTTACTCATACACGGCCTCCGTGCATGAGTTGTCGGTTCTCATAGTCAATCCGCAGCACGACGGCAATCGCCACCAGGTTCATCAGGATGGCCGAGCCGCCGTAGCTCATCAGCGGCAGGGTCAGGCCCTTGGTCGGCAGGGCGCCCAGGTTGACGCCCATGTTGATGAAGGCCTGGAAGCCGATCCACACGCCCACCCCCTGCGCCACCAGGCCGGCAAAGACGCGGTCCAGCGCAATCGCCTGGCGACCGATGTGCATGATGCGGCGCGTCAGCCACAGGAACAGCACGATGACGGTCAGCACGCCAAGAAAGCCGAACTCCTCGCCGATCACCGCCAGCAGGAAGTCGGTGTGCGCCTCCGGCAACCAGTGCAGCTTCTCCACGCTGCCACCCAGGCCGACGCCGAAGATCTCGCCACGGCCAATGGCGATCAGCGAGTGCGACAGCTGGTAGCCCTTGCCGAGGGCGTGTTTCTCGTCCCAGGGGTTCAGGTAGGCGAAGATGCGCTCGCGCCGCCACTCGCTGAAGGCAATCATCATGCTGAAGGCCACGACCAGAACCGCAGCAATCAGGAAGAACATGCGGGCATTGACGCCGCCCAGGAACAGGATGCCCATGGCGATCACCGCGATCACCATGAAGGCCCCCATGTCGGGCTCGGCCAGCAGCAGCAGGCCAACCACGGCCACGGCCACGCCCATGGGCAGCACGGCGCGGAAGAAGCGTTCCTTCACGTCCATCTTGCGCACCATGTAGTCGGCCGCATAGAGCAGCACCGCAAACTTGGCCAGCTCGGAGGGCTGGAAGTTCATGATGCCCAGCGCGATCCAACGCCGTGCGCCGTTAACCCCCTTGCCGATGCCCGGAATCAGTACTGCGATCAGCAGCACCAGCGAAATCACGAACAGCCAGGGGGCCAGCTTTTCCCAGGTTTCCACCGGGACCTGAAACGCAATCAGCGCGGCGGCAAAAGCCACCACCAGCGACAGCATGTGCCGCGTCAGGAAGTGGGTGTGGGCGTAGCGTGCGAACTTCGGGTTGTCCGGCATGGCGATGGAAGCGGAATACACCATCACCAGGCCCCAGACCAGGAGCGCCACGCAGACCCAGACCAAGGCCTGGTCGAAGCCGGCCATGCGCACCGGCGCGCTGCTGCCAGCACCACGCCCCATGCCGCCCAGCCGTACGGGCAAGACATCGCCCGCTGGGCGCCCCATGCCGCCCAGCCAGCCGGTCAGACGCTGTGCGAAGCTGCTCACGCCATGCCCCCTTCGGCCACGCCGGCGTCCTGCGCCAGCGCCTGCACGGCCTCGACGAACACGCGCGCGCGGTGCTCGTAGTTGTCGAACATGTCGAAGCTGGCGCAGGCCGGCGACAGCAGCACCGCATCCCCGGCATGGGCGCGCTGGCTGGCCAGCTGCACCGCCTGCGGCAATGAAGTCGCATCCAGCAGCGACACACCGCAGCCCTCCAGCGCGGCGCGGATGAGCGGTGCGTCGCGGCCGATCAGCACCGCGACACGCGCATGCCGCGCCACTGGCGTTGCCAGTGGCGTGAAGTCCTGCCCCTTGCCCTCGCCGCCCAGGATGACAACGATCTTGCGCTCGGCGCCCAGGCCGGTGAGGGCCGCCACGGTGGCGCCCACGTTGGTACCCTTGCTGTCGTCGAAGTACTCGACCTCATGGACGATGGCCACCGGCTCGACGCGGTGCGGCTCGCCGCGGTACTCGCGCAGGCCGTACAGCATGCTCGCCAGGCTGCAGCCTGCCGCCTGGGCCAGCGCCAGCGCCGCCAGCGCATTGGTCGCGTTGTGCCGCCCGCGGATGCGCAAGGCATCGGCCGGCATCAGGCGCTGCACAAACAGCTCCACCTCTTCGCCGCGCTTGCGTTTCTGCGTCTCGTCGGCTTCCATGGCCCGCACCAGCCAGGCCATGCCGTTGACGATCTCGATGCCGAAGTCACCGGGACGCTGCGGCATCTCCAAGCCGAAGCTCACGTACTCGCGCCACTGCGGCTTCTGCAGCTTGACACGCACCGGCTCGGGCAGCATGGCCATCACCGCCGGGTCGTCGCGGTTGAGCACCAGCAGGCCCTTCTCGCCGAAGATCCGGGCCTTGGCTGCCGCATAAGCCTGCAAGCTGCCGTGCCAGTCCAGGTGATCCTGGCTCAGGTTCAGCACCACCGCGGCCGTGGGCTCGAAGCCTTGCACGCCGTCAAGCTGGAAACTGGACAGCTCCAGCACCCAGACTTCTGGCAAGGTGGCGGCATCCATGTGCTGGGCCAGGGTGTCAAGCAGCGTGGGGCCGATGTTGCCGGCCACCGCCACCGTCTTGCCGGCATGTGCGACCAATTGGCCGGTCAGTGCGGTCGTGGTGGTCTTGCCATTGGTGCCGGTGATGGCCAGCACCTTCGGGGCATAGCCGCGTTCGGCCTGCAACGCGCGCAGTGCATGGGCAAACAGATCCAGCTCACCGCCCACCCAGAGGCCGATGGCCTGCGCCGCCTGCCAGACGGGCGCCACTGTGGCGGGTGAGAGCCCGGGGCTCTTGAAGATGGCGCGGTAGGCACCGCCCTCGACCAGCGCGGCGTCGAACGTACCACTTCGAAACGCCACGTCAGGCAGTTCGCTTCGCAGGGTCGCTAATTGCGGCGGCGTCTCGCGGGTATCGGCCACGGTCACCTGGGCACCCTGGCGTACGCACCAGCGCGCCATGGCCAGGCCGGACGCGCCCAGGCCGAGGATGAGCACGGATTGCCCCTGCAGTGGTGACACCGGCATCTCCTGAGCCGCGGCCTGCGGCTCGGACGCTGCCTCGGCCGGCGCCGGCGCAGCATCGCCATCCGTCGGCACCGCCGGTACTTCAGGCGCGCTGGCGGCGGCATCGGCCACGCTCACGTCGGCAAACAGCTGCGCCACGAAGGCCGCGGCATCGCGCGCCGCGGTCAGGGTCTGCGGCAACGGCTTGTGCCCCTTGGCAGGGGCGTCGCTGACCCCGGGTGCGTAGGCCTGCACCGCGTCAGCGTCGGTCGACGGCAACGCCTGCGGTACGGCCGTATCAGCGGCGGTGGCTTCGGGTGCGGAAATAGCCTCATCTGTCGATACAGGTGGCTGCGATTCAGCGCCGTGCCCGGCGCCCGTATCAACGGTCGTTCCGGCCGACGCCTGCGGCACCTCACCCGACTGCAGGTCCACCGCTGTCGGCACGCTCGCCGGCTCGGATGACGACACCGACTCCGTCGGCCGCGCCTCGGCCTCGGACGGTGCCGGCGCCATGCCAGAGGGAAGGGACTCGTTCTCGTTCATCGCAGTTTCAGGGTCGACAGGCCGATCAGGCACAGCAGCATGGTGATGATCCAGAAGCGCACCACCACCTGCGTTTCCTTCCAGCCGCTCTTCTCGAAATGGTGATGCAGGGGCGCCATCTTCAGGATGCGCCGGCCCTCGCCGTATTTCTTCTTCGTGTACTTGAACCAGGTCACCTGCAGCATCACAGACAAGGCCTCGACCACGAAGATGCCGCCCATGATGGCCAGCACAATCTCCTGCCGCACGATGACGGCGATCGTGCCCAGCGCGCCGCCGAGCGCCAGCGCGCCGACGTCACCCATGAAGACCTGGGCCGGGTGGGCGTTGAACCAGAGGAAAGCCAGACCGGCGCCGGCCATGGCGGCGCAGAAGATCAGCAGCTCGCCCGAGCCCGGGATGTGCGGGAAGAACAGGTATTTGGAGTACACCGCGCTGCCGGTGACGTAGGCAAACACACCCAGGGCGGAGCCGACCATCACCACCGGCATGATGGCCAGACCGTCCAGACCATCGGTCAGGTTGACCGCGTTGCTGGCACCGACGATGACGAGGTAGGTCATGATCACGAAGCCGAAGACCCCCAGCGGATAGCTGACCTCCTTGATGAAGGGCAGCAGCAGGCCGGCTTTGGGCGGCAGGTCGACGTCGAAACCGGAACGCACCCAGGTGATGAACAGCTCCAGCACACGCAGGTTGCTGCTCTCGGAAATGCTGAACACGAGGTACAGCGCGGCCACCAGGCCGATGAGCGACTGCCAGAAATACTTCTCGCGCGAGCGCATGCCCTCGGGATCCTTGTTGACCACCTTGCGCCAGTCGTCCACCCAGCCGATGGCACCGAAGCCCAACGTGACCAGCAGCACGATCCAGACGAAACGGTTGGAAAGGTCAAACCAGAGCAGCGTGGCGATCGCGATC
>CALRMF020000117.1:0-8789 GCA_943369035.1 Curvibacter sp. AEP1-3 | reverse complement strand
TGGTGCGCACCAGCCCGGACCATGGCACGGCGTTCGACATCGCCGGCAGCGGGCGGGCCGACGCCGCCAGTCTGATCGAGGCCATACGCATGGCGCGGCGCCTGCTGGCCGCCGACGGCGGCCATGCGCAAATTGACCCTGGAGGCTCGGCTACAATTATCAGTTGACCTCAGACGTCTCATAAGTCGAGTCGATCCCGTTGTTTAGATTGAGGATTCCCATGAGCGACACGCTTGCCGATAAAAGTCAGATGGACCCCAGCAAACGGACGTGGCTGATCGCCACCGGATGCGCAGGTGCCGTGGGTGGTGTTGCCACCGCCATTCCCTTCGTCAGCACCTTCCAGCCGTCCGAGAAGGCCAAGGCCGCCGGTGCCGCTGTGGAAGTGGATATCTCCACCCTCAAGCCGGGTGAGAAGGTGACAGTCGAGTGGCGCGGCAAGCCGGTGTGGATCATGCGCCGCACCGAGGAACAGCTGGCGACGCTGGAGAAGGTGGAGGGCCAGCTGGCCGACCCGAATTCCGATCGCAAGGCCTACCCGACGCCCGAGTACGCCAAGAACCGGCATCGTTCGATCAAGCCGGAAGTGTTCGTGGGTGTGGGCATCTGCTCGCACCTCGGCTGCTCGCCGTCCGACAAGCTGCAGCCGGGCCCCCAGCCCTCGCTGCCGGACGACTGGCAAGGCGGCTTCCTCTGCCCCTGCCACGGCTCCACCTTCGACATGGCGGGCCGCGTGTTCAAGAACAAGCCGGCACCGGACAATCTCGAAGTGCCGCCGCACATGTACCTGTCCGACAGCAAGCTGCTGATCGGCGAAGACAAGAAGGCTTGAGGAAGACGAACATGGCTGAATTCAAGGAAATCTCCCCCAACGCGTCGGCGGGCGCCAAGCTCACCAACTGGTTCGAGAACCGCTTCCCGACGGCGTTCGACGCCTACCGCGTCCACATGTCGGAGTACTACGCGCCGAAGAACTTCAACTTCTGGTACTTCTTCGGTTCCCTGGCCATGCTGGTGCTGGTGATCCAGATCGTGACCGGCATCTTCCTGGTCATGCACTACAAGCCGGATGCGGCGCTGGCCTTCGGCTCGGTCGAGTACATCATGCGTGATGTGCCTTGGGGGTGGCTGGTGCGCTACATGCACTCCACCGGCGCGTCCGCCTTCTTCGTGGTGGTCTACCTGCACATGTTCCGCGGCCTGATTTATGGCAGCTACCGCAAGCCGCGTGAGCTGGTCTGGATCTTCGGCTGCGCCATCTTCCTCGTGCTGATGGCCGAGGCCTTCATGGGCTACCTGCTGCCCTGGGGCCAGATGTCCTACTGGGGCGCCCAGGTGATCGTCAATCTGTTCTCCGCCATCCCCTTCGTCGGTCCGGACCTGGCCCTGCTGATCCGTGGCGACTACGTGGTGGGCGACGCCACGCTGAACCGCTTCTTCAGCTTCCACGTGATTGCCGTGCCGCTGGTCCTGCTGGGCCTGGTGGTGGCGCACCTGCTGGCGCTGCACGATGTCGGCTCGAACAACCCCGATGGCATCGAGATCAAGGGCCCCAATGCACCCAAGGATGCCAACGGCAAGCCGCTGGATGGCATCCCGTTCCACCCCTACTACACGGTGCATGACATCCTCGGTGTGAGCGTGTTCCTGATGGTGTTTACTGCCATCGTGTTCTTCGCCCCCGAGTTTGGCGGCTACTTCCTGGAGTACAACAACTTCATCCCGGCCGACCCGCTCAAGACCCCGGCGCACATCGCCCCGGTCTGGTACTTCACGCCCTTCTACTCGATGCTGCGTGCCATCACCAGCGAGATGATGTACGCCCTGATCGCCTGCGTGGTGCTGGGCGCGGTGCTGGGCGTGACCAAGCTCAAGCTGCCGTCGCTGTTCAAGATGGTGGTGGTCGGCGGTGCTGTCGTGCTGTCCGCCCTGATGCTGGCCATCGACGCCAAGTTCTGGGGCGTGGTGGTGATGGGTGGTGCCGTTGTCATCCTGTTCTTCCTGCCCTGGTTGGACAACTGCCCGGTCAAGTCGATCCGCTACCGTCCGGACTGGCACAAGTACCTGTACGGCATCTTCGTGATCAATTTCGTGATCCTGGCCTACCTGGGCGTGCAGCCGCCCTCGCCGATCGGCGAGCGCGTTTCCCAGGTCGGCACGCTGTTCTACTTCGGTTTCTTCCTGCTGATGCCGTGGTGGAGCCGTCTGGGCCAGTGCAAGCCGGTGCCCAGCCGCATCACCTTTGCTGCCCACTGAGCTGGAGAGAAGAAAAATGAAAAAACTCATTCTTGGACTGATCACCGCGCTGGGCCTGATGAGCGGCGCCCATGCCGCTGGCGGCGACACCATCGCCTGGGACAAGGCACCGGTGAACACCAGCGACACGGCGTCGCTGCAGAATGGCGCCAAGCTGTTCGTGAACTACTGCCTGAACTGCCACTCGGCGGCCTTCATGCGCTACAACCGTCTGCAGGACATCGGCCTGACCAACGAACAGATCAAGGACAACCTGCTGTTCACCACCGACAAGGTTGGTGAGACCATGAAGGCGGCCATCGATGCCAAGCAGGCCAAGGACTGGTTCGGCGCCAATCCGCCCGACCTGACCCTGATCGCCCGTTCGCGCGCTGGTCACGGTGGCACCGGTGCCGATTACCTGTACACCTTCCTGCGTACGTTCTACGCCGATGACACCAAGGCCACCGGCTGGAACAACCTGGCTTTTCCCAGCGTGGGCATGCCGCACGTGCTGTGGGAACTGCAGGGCAAGCGTCGTCCGGTGTACGAGACCAAGATGGAGCATGGCCATGAAGTCCAGGTCTTCAAGGGCTGGGAGCAGGTCACGCCGGGCACCATGACGCCGCTTCAGTACGACCAGGCGATTGGGGATCTGGTGAACTTCCTGCAGTGGATGGGGGAGCCGGCACAGAAAACCCGCGTGCGCGTGGGCGTCTGGGTGCTGCTGTTCCTGCTGCTCTTCACCGTGATCGCCTGGCGTCTCAACGCCGCCTACTGGAAAGACGTCAAGTAAGTCGTCATTTCTGACTTGTTTTGCACCAGGATGGTGCAAAACTTGCTATTTGCAGAGTGGGTTTGCGACAATGCAGCCCACTCTTTTAGTTTCGAAATGACTTGGGTCCAAGTCAGCCTTTTTGAAACTACGTTTTGATCTCTAGGAGCCTCTCACCATGATGGTGCTGTATTCGGGAACCACCTGCCCTTTTTCCCACCGCTGCCGTTTCGTCCTGTTCGAAAAGGGCATGGATTTCGAGATCCGTGACGTGGACCTGTACAACAAGCCGGAAGACATCAACGTCATGAATCCCTATGGGCAGGTGCCCATCCTGGTGGAGCGTGACCTGATCCTGTACGAGTCGAACATCATCAACGAGTACATCGACGAGCGCTTCCCGCACCCGCAGCTGATGCCGGGTGACCCGGTGGACCGCGCCCGCGTGCGCCTGTTCCTGCTGAACTTCGAGAAGGAGCTGTTCGTGCACGTCTCCACGCTCGAGTCGCGCGCGGCCAAGAGCAACGAGAAGGCGCTGGAGAAGGCCCGTGCCCATATCCGTGACCGCCTGACGCAGCTGGCACCGGTGTTCCTGAAGAACAAGTTCATGCTGGGCGAGAACTTCTCCATGCTCGACGTGGCGATTGCACCGCTGTTGTGGCGTCTGGACTACTACGGCATCGAGCTGAGCAAGAATGCCGCGCCCTTGCTGAAGTACGCTGAGCGCATCTTCTCGCGTCCGGCCTATATCGAGGCGCTGACACCATCTGAAAAAGTGATGCGCAAGTAAGCCACCGGGCCGACATGATGAATGCGCAGCGTGTTTCGTCCACGCGTCCCTACCTGATCCGGGCGCTCTACGAGTGGTGTACCGACAACGGCTTCACGCCGTATGTGGCGGTGCGGGTGGACGACAGCGTGCAGGTGCCACGCGAGTATGTGAAGAACGGTGAAATCGTTCTCAACATCAGCATGGACGCCACCAGTTCGCTCAAGTTGGGCAACGAGTTGATCGAGTTCAAGGCCCGCTTCGCCGGAACGGCGCGCGACATCATGGTGCCCGTGGGGCGTGTGATCGCCATCTACGCGCGTGAGAACGGCCAAGGCATGGCGTTTCCGTTGGAAGAGGCCGCTGCCCCAGAGGTACAGGACTCGCCTGAGCAGGCGGCTTCGCATCCGACGCCTGAGCCGGAGAGCCGGCCGCTGCAGCTGGCACGCGTTGAAAGTGAGCCTTCCGGCGACGAGCCCGAACCTCCTCGCCCCACCGGCGGTGGGCGCCCGGCGCTCAAGCGGGTCAAGTAGCGCGGTGACGCCGGGACTGGGCGTTAGAATCCCAACCTCGCCGGTTTAGCTCAGTTGGTAGAGCACCCGCCTTGTAAGCGGTAGGTCGTCAGTTCGAATCCGACAACCGGCACCATCTTCACCTCGTGTGGTCCTTGTTCAGCCTGGACGGGCGATTTGGACCTTGAGCCGAATTGAGGTAACCTCCCAACCTTTGGTGCGAAGCTGGGCTTCCAGCGCAGGCAGGAACTGCCGCAGCTTGGCTGCCACGGCATTGCTGCTGACGATCAGACACCAGACCGGGCCGTCGATCGGGCCTGCCTGGATGGCTGGACGCAGGGGCGCTGGAATCAGCGGTTCAATGGCCTTGAGCCGAGCTGAGGAGTCCCGCGCCAGTTCGGTCAGCCGGGCCAGGGTGGGCGAATCCTGTGTGGCCTGCTGCAGGGTCACCGAGTGGTGGTGGCGGTTCATGCGTTGGTTGAGCGGAGAGATAGATGCATTTGATTATCACGGATGCCTGGTTGGCCAAGAGCCGGGCCATCTACCTGAGCGGCACCAAGATGCTTGTGGTGTTGCTGGCCTTGTCCCTGACCTTGATGCTGGTGGCTGCCGGCCTGTACCACTGGGTGTTTCTCAAGGGCGCGCGGGAAGGCTGGCCGGTGATCGGCACGCTCGTGCGGTTGGTGATCAAGGACGAGTTCGCCCAACGTGACCGTTTCATGCGCGAAAACCTGGATGTGATGGCCAAGCGCCTGGGCGAGATGCAGGCCAAGATGCTGCAACTGGAGTCTCTGGGCGAGCGCGTCTCGGGGCTGGCGGGCATTAACCCGAACGACATCAAAGTCAAGCCAGGCCAAGGTGGCGCGCTGGTCTCCGGTAGGTCGCTGACGCTGGAGGAGCTGGAGGCCACCATGGCCGATCTGGACCGCCTGACCAATCAGCGCGCCGACCTGATGGCGGTGATGGAGTCGCGTTTGTTCGAGCAGAAGGTACGGACCATGATGGTACCGACCATGCAACCGGTGGCGGGCAGCCTGGGTTCCAGCTTTGGCTGGCGCATCGACCCCTTCAATGGGCGCTCCGCCCTGCATACCGGTCTCGATTTTCAGGCCAACGTCGGCACCCCCATCCTTGCCGCCGCGGGGGGGGTGGTGGTAGTGCAGGAGTTCCACCCCGAGTATGGCAACATGATCGAGGTTGATCACGGCAAGGACCTGATCACCCGCTATGCCCATGCGTCCCGCGTCTACGTGAAAAAGGGCGACTTGATCAAGCGTGGTCAGCGCATTGCGGATGTGGGTAACACCGGCCGATCCACCGGACCGCACCTGCACTTCGAGGTGCTGGTGCGTGGTGTGCCCCAGGACCCGCAGAAATTTCTGAACGCCGGACGAAATCTGCCGGCGCCACAGCAGGTGGCCGTGGCGACCCCGGCGACCCCGACCGCCGCGCCGGGAAGCCAGACGGTTGCACCCGCCACGGTGTCCGCGCCCCCGCCGGCGACGCGACCGATGCCGGCCCCGGTTGCCGCAGCCGCGCCAGCGGCGGTGCCCCCTGTCCCGGTACCCCAGCCGGCGGCAGTGCAAAGGTAGAATCTCCCAGTTCGTTTCCCCTGAGCCCGGGAGGCCGCGTTGACGGTCGCCAGGGGTGAGGCAAACGCGTTCCATCTTGATAGAAAAGGATTGCGCTGCCCTGCAGACTGTTCGGGCCTGCAGGTCGGTAGGGCATTCATGGTCACCAACATCCTCACCAAAATTTTCGGCAGCCGCAATGACCGGTTGCTCAAGCAGTACCGCAGCGTCGTCGCCCGCATCAATGCGTTGGAGCCGCAGTTCGAGAAACTGAGCGACGACCAGCTGCGCGGCAAGACCCAGGAGTTCCGCGACCGTCTGGCCAAGGGCGAGACTCTGGAAGCGTTGCTGCCGGAAGCCTTTGCCGTGGTGCGTGAGGGATCCAAGCGTGTCATGAAGATGCGCCACTTTGACGTGCAGTTGATTGGCGGTATTGCCTTGCATCAGGGCAAGATCGCCGAAATGCGCACGGGCGAGGGCAAGACCCTGACGGCCACGCTGCCGGTCTACCTCAATGCCCTCAGCGGTCAGGGCGTGCATGTGGTTACCGTCAACGACTACCTGGCCAATCGCGATGCCCAATGGATGGGCAAGCTCTACAACTTCCTCGGTTTGACGGTGGGGGTGAACCTGCCGCAGATGCCGCGCGAGGACAAGCAGGCCGCCTACCGCGCCGACATCACCTACGGTACCAACAACGAGTATGGCTTTGACTATCTGCGCGACAACATGGTCTACGAGGTGGCGGACCGGGTGCAGCGTGGCCTGAACTACGCCATCGTCGACGAGGTGGACTCCATCCTGATCGACGAGGCGCGCACACCGCTGATCATCAGCGGTCAGGCCGAAGACCACACCGCGCTCTACCTCGCCATCAACAAGGTGGTGCCGTATCTCACGCGCCAGGAGGGCGAGGCCGACCCGCGCACTGGCGAAGGCGTGACCAAGCCGGGCGACTTCACGCTGGACGAAAAGAGCCATCAGGTCTTCCTGACCGAGCAGGGGCACGAGAACGCCGAGCGCATCCTCAGCCAGGCGGGGCTGCTGCCCGAAGGCGCCAGCCTGTATGACCCGGCCAACATCTCGCTGATGCATCACCTGTATGCGGGCTTGCGCGCGCACCACCTGTACCACCGCGACCAGCACTATGTGGTGCAGAACGGTGAAATCGTCATCGTCGACGAGTTCACCGGCCGCCTGATGAGCGGCCGCCGCTGGAGCGATGGCTTGCATCAGGCCGTGGAGGCCAAGGAGGGTGTGGCGATCCAGGCCGAGAACCAGACGCTGGCATCCATCACTTTCCAGAACTATTTCCGCCTCTACAACAAGCTCGCCGGCATGACCGGCACCGCCGATACCGAGGCCTATGAGTTCCAGGAGATCTATGGCCTGGAGACGGTGGTCATTCCGCCCAATCGTCCGAGCAAGCGCGACGACCAGCTCGACCGCGTCTACAAGACGACCCGCGAGAAGTACGAAGCGGCGATTGCCGATATCCGCGAGTGCCACGAGCGCGGCCAGCCGGTGCTGGTGGGAACGACCTCGATCGAGAACTCCGAGATCATTGCCCAGCTGCTGGAGAAGGCAAAACTGCCGCACCAGGTGCTCAATGCCAAGCAGCACGCGCGCGAGGCGGACATCATTGCCCAAGCCGGTCGTCCGGGCATGATCACCATCGCCACCAACATGGCCGGCCGCGGCACCGACATCGTGCTGGGCGGCAACATCGAGAAGGCGATCCAGACGATCGAGGCCGACGAGTCGCTCGATGCCACCGCCAAGGCGCAGAAGATCGATGCACTGCGGGTCCAGTGGAACCAGGACCATGAGAAGGTCAAGGCACTGGGCGGCCTGCGCATCATTGCCACCGAGCGGCACGAGTCGCGCCGCATCGACAACCAGTTGCGTGGACGTTCCGGCCGCCAGGGCGACCCGGGCTCTTCGCGCTTCTACCTGAGCCTGGACGACGCGCTGATGCGCATCTTTGCCGGTGATCGCGTGCGCGCCATCATGGACCGGCTCAAGATGCCGGATGGCGAGGCGATCGAGGCAGGCATCGTGACGCGCAGCATCGAGAGCGCGCAGCGCAAGGTGGAGGCGCGCAACTTCGACATCCGCAAGCAGTTGCTGGAGTACGACGACGTCTCCAACGACCAGCGCAAGGTGATCTACCAGCAGCGCAACGCCATCCTGGATGCCACCGACATGTCGGCCCAGATCGCGTCGTTGCGCGAGGGCTGCTTTACTGATCTGGTGCGGCAGTACGTGCCGGCCGAGTCGGTGGAGGAGCAGTGGGACATTGCCGGTCTGGAGCGCGTGCTGCGCGACGAGTGGCAGATCGAGCTGCCGCTGGGCCAGCTGGTGCAGGACGCCAGCGCCATCACGGACGAGGACGTGCTGGAGAAGGTCGTGGCCGCAGCCAACGAGGCCTTCGAGGCCAAGGTGGCGCAGATCGGCGCCGAGAATTTCACCCAGTTCGAGCGCGTGGTGCTGCTGCAGAGCATCGACACCCACTGGCGTGAGCACCTGAGCGCGCTGGACTACCTGCGACAGGGCATCCACCTGCGCGGTTACGCCCAGAAGCAGCCGAAGCAGGAGTACAAGCGCGAGGCGTTCGAACTCTTCGGTCAGCTGCTGGATTCGGTGAAGAACGAGGTCACCAAGGTGCTGATGACGGTGCGCGTGCAGTCCGGCGAACAACTGGAGGAAGCGGCCGACGCCCTGGAAAGCAAGGCCGAGCACATCGCCAATGTCACCTACACCGCGCCTACCGAGACCGGCGAGGTCGAGACCACCGTCGACGCGGCAACGCAGGCCGCAGCGGTGCCGCGCGTGGGCCGCAATGAGCCCTGTCCTTGCGGCAGCGGCAAGAAGTACAAGCATTGCCACGGCCGTCTGAGCTGAACCCTCCCTGAATTTTGAGTCGC
>CALRMF020000116.1:0-8858 GCA_943369035.1 Curvibacter sp. AEP1-3 | reverse complement strand
ACGTAGTCCAGCGCGCGTTCGTGCGTGCACTCCAGCACCACGGGTGGCGCGACGCCGGCATCCAGGGCTTCCTTCCAGCGCAGCGCGCACAGGCACCAGCGGTCGCCAGGCTTGAGGCCGCGGAAGCGGTGTTCCGGGCGCGCGGTCATGAGGTCATTGCCGCGGGCCAGCGAGAAATCCAGGAAGGCCTGGGTGACGCGCGCGCACACCACGTGCGAGCCGGCGTCGTGGGCGTCGGTGTGGCAACAGCCGTCGCGGAAAAAACCGGTCAGCGGGTCATAGGAGCAGGGCACCAGCGGTGTGCCCAGGACATTCTTCGCATTCATCGGGTCAGGCTCGGGATGGGATGGCACCTAGCTTAGCCAAATCGTGCAGCCAGACGGGTCTTGGGGTCTTGCCGCGGCTGTCATGGCAGGCCGCCGATCTCACCGCCGCGGATGGCCGCCGCACGCGCCTGTATCGCCGTACGCTCGGGGGTGTCCAGCCGGGCCAGGTTCTTCACCTGCAGCGCGGTGCGCGGATTGGCCGCCAACCGGGCCTCGTGCCGCAGCAGGAAGTCCCAGTACAAGGTGGTGATGGGGCAGGCGCGCTCGCCGGTGCGTTGTGCCGGGTCGTAGCGGCAGCCTCGGCACAGCGGGCTCATGCGCTCGATGTACTTGCCGCTGGCGATGTAGGGCTTGCTGGCCAGCGGGCCGCCATCGGCGTACTGGCTCATGCCCAGGGTGTTGGGCAGCTCCACCCATTCGACCGCGTCCACATAGACGCCGAGGTACCAGGCGTGGACCTCCTTCGGTTCTACGCCCAGCAGCAGGGCATAGAGGCCGGTGACCATGAGGCGCTGGATGTGGTGGGCGTAGCCGTACTGCAGTGTCTGCGTGATGGCGTCGCGCAGACAGGCCAGGTCGGTGCGGCCGTCCCAGTACCAGGCGGGCAACTCGGCTTGCGCATCAAGGGCGTTCTGTTCGAGGTAGCGCGGCATCTGCGTCCAGTACACGCCACGCACGTACTCGCGCCAGCCCAGCACCTGGCGGATGAAACCCTCGGCGCTGGCCAGCGGCACCCGTCCGGCGCGATACGCCGCCTCGGCTGCCGCCACAACCTCGCGCGGGTGGAGCAGCTTGAGGTTGAGTGCGGCCGCCAGCTGCGCATGGTAGAGCCAGGGCTGACCGGGCCAGATGGCATCCTGCCAGGGGCCGAAGTGCGGCAGGCGCTCACCGATGAAGGCGTCCAGCGCCTGCAAGGCCTGCTCGCGCGTGACGGGCCACGCAAAGTGTTCGAGCGAGCCCGGGTGGTCGGCAAAGCGCGTGCGCACCAGCGCGATCACCTCACGCGTGATGGCGTCGGGCTCAAAATGCGGCGGCTGCGGCAACCAGCCCGGGCCGTCCGGGCCGAAGGCCTGGCGGTTTTCCGCGTCATAGTTCCATTGGCCGCCGGCGGGAGTCTCGCCATCCATCAGCACCCCATGGCGGCGGCGCTGCTCACGGTAGAAGAACTCCATGCGCAGCGTCTTGCGGCCGCGGGCGTGGGCGGCGAACTCGCGCACCGTGGTGTAGAAGTGGCGGTCCTCGCGGATCTCCAATCGCAGGCCGGCGGCCTGCGCGGTGGCTTGCAGCGCCTGCAGCACGCGCCAGTCGCCCGGCGCGGTGAGCACCAGCTCGCGTGGACGCAGCGTGGCCAGGTCATGTGCGAGCTGGGCCGCCAGGCTGCCACGGTTGTCGGCGTCGTCCAGCCGCACGTAGTGCAGCGGTCGCCCTGCCGCTTGCAGGGTCGCAGCGAAATGGCGCATGGCGCTCAGGAACAGGGCGATGCGCGGCTGGCCACTGCGGATATGGGTGGACTCCTCGGCCACCTCGGCCATCCAGACCCGGTCCTGTTGCGCGTCGAAACCGTCGAAGGCGGCCGCCTGCAGGTCGAGCTGGTCGCCCAGCACCAGCACCAGGCGCCGCAGCCCGCTCATGCGCTGTCCTTGGCGCGCCGGCAGGCTTCGGAGCAGTACTTGACCTGCTCCCAGCTCTTCTCCCATTTCTTGCGCCAGCTCATCGGCCGGCCGCAAACGCTGCAGGGCTTGCTGGGCAGGGACTGCTTGTTGCCTTTGTGTCCGTCGGGGCGTGCCATGGTTCGAAGGCGGTGATCAGGGGCGGCCGGGGAGGCTGGAAAAACAAAGGCCTTGGAAAACAAGGCCTCAAGAAATAGATGGTGGAGAGGAGGAGGATCGAACTCCCGACCTTCGCATTGCGAACGCGACGCTCTCCCAGCTGAGCTACCCCCCCACAACGCTATCATTCTAGCCAGCAACTTTACCCCTGCCAACTGGAGACAACATGAAGACCCCCCTCTCTTTCGCCCCGCTGCGCCGCACGCTTGGCGTGGCCGTTGCTGCTGCCCTGCTTGCCGCCCCGGCCCTGGCGGCCGATACCGTCAAGATCGGCCTGCTGTCCACGCTCTCCGGCCCGGGCGCCGGGCTGGGCATCGACATCCGCGACGGCTTCCAGCTGGCGGTCAAGCTGAACGGCGGCAAGCTCGGTGGCTTGCCGACCGAGGTGGTGGTGGCCGACGACCAGGCCAGCCCGGACGTGGGCCGCCAGACGGCCGACCGGTTGGTCAAGCGCGACAAGGTCGACTTCATGACCGGCATCGTGTTCTCCAATGTCATGCTGGCCGTGGGCGCGCCCACCTTCGCGTCCAAGACCTTCTACATCAGCGCCAACGCCGGCCCCTCGCAGTACGCCGGCGAGCAGTGCAATCCCTACTTCTTCAGCGCCTCCTACCAGAACGACAACATGCACGAGGCGGTGGGCAAGACGGTGACTGACAAGGGCTTCAAGCGTGTGGCGCTGATCGCGCCCAACTATCCGGCCGGCAAGGACGCGCTGACCGGCTTCAAGCGCTTCTTCAAGGGCGAGGTGGTGTCGGAGAGCTACACGCCGCTGAACCTGCTGGACTATGGTGCCGAGCTGTCCAAGCTGCGCGCGGCCAAGCCGGATGCGGTCTACATCTTCCTGCCCGGCGGCCTGGGCATCAACTTCATCAAGCAGTTTGTCGGCGCCGGTCTCTCCAAGGACATGACGCTGTTCGGCCCCGGCTTCTCGGGTGACGAGGACGTGATCAAGGCCGTGGGCGAGCCCATGCTGGGCATGTTCAACACCTCGCAGTGGGGGCATGACCTCGACAACGCCGCCAACAAGAAGTTCGTCGCCGCCTTCGAGAAGGAGTACGGTCGCCTGCCGACGCTGTACGCCGCCCAGGGCTACGACGCAGCGCAGCTGATCGGCGCCGCCGTGCGTGACACCAAGGGCAAGCTGGACGACAAGGCCGCCGTGCGCAAGGCTTTGGAAGCCGCCAAGTTCGACTCGGTGCGCGGCAGCTTCAAGTTCAACAGCAACCACTTCCCGGTGCAGGACTACTACCTTCGCGTCATCACCAGGGACAGCAAGGGCCGCATCACCAACCGCACGCTGGGCACGGTGTTCAAGAACCACGCCGACGCCTACGTCGGCAGCTGCAAGATGCCGGCCAACTGACCATCTGGTGGCCCGGCAACCACGGCCGGGCCAGAGTTTTCGCTGACTGTTGTCGATGACCGGTATCCTCCTCCTCGAGCAGGCCCTGAACGGCCTGCAGTTCGGGCTCATGCTCTTTTTGCTCGCGGCCGGCCTGACGCTGGTGTTCGGCATCATGGACATGATCAACCTCGCGCACGGCTCCCTCTACATGGTGGGCGCTTATCTCGTGGCCGCGGCCACGGCGGCCAGTGGCTCGTTTTGGGTTGGCTTGGGCGCGGGCATCGTCGGTGCCGCGGTATTCGGCGTGCTGCTGGAGCTCACGGTGCTGCGGCGTCTGTATGCGCGCGACCACCTGTCGCAGGTGCTCGGCACCTTTGCCATCCTGCTGATGTGCAACGAGGCGGTGCGTTTCATCTGGGGCTCGCAACCGGTGCTGCTGAGCCCGCCCGAGGCCCTGGCTGGCCCGGTGGAGCTGCTGCCCGGTTTCTACTACCCGGCCTACCGGCTGCTCATCATCGGCGTCGGCCTGCTGGTGGCGCTGGGCCTGTGGGCGCTCATCACGCGCACCCGCATCGGCATGCAGGTGCGCGCCGGTGCGTCGAACCGCGAGATGGCGCTGGCCATGGGCGTGCCGGTGCGCGCGTTGTTCACGGCACTCTTTGGCCTCGGCGCAGCGCTGTGCGCCGTGGCCGGCGGCATGCTGGGGCCGCTGCTGGCGGTGCAGGTCGGCATGGGCGAAAGCATCCTGATCCTGGCCTTCGTGGTCATCGTCATCGGCGGCATCGGTTCGGTGCGTGGCGCCTTGCTGGGGGCCTTGCTGGTGGGGGTGGTGGATACCGCCGGCCGCACGCTGATACCCATGGCCTTCGAGGCATTGCTTGGCCCGGAGGCGGCCAGCAACGCCGGCCCGGCGGTGGCCTCCATCCTGATCTACGTGCTGATGGCGGCCGTGCTCTTCTTCAAGCCCCAGGGGCTGTTCCCGTCCCATGGCTGAGGCGGCGTCTCGTTCCTCCGCGCCGGCGACCGTGCGCAGCCTGCTGGATCACCGGCTGGCACCGCTGCTGTCGCTGCCCCTGCTGGGGCTGCTGCTGGCGTTTCCCCTGCTGGCACCGCTCATCGGCGGGGACTTCTACCTGGGCTTGGCGGCGCGCATCCTGATCTTCGCACTGGCCGCCACCAGCCTCAACCTGGTGCTGGGTTTCGGCGGCATGGTCAGCTTCGGCCACGCGGCCTTCATCGGCGTGGGGGCCTACACGGTGGGTGTGCTGGCACAGGTCGGCATCACATCGGCCTGGCTGGTCTGGCCCACGGCCATGGCGGTGGCGGCCGTTTTTGCCTGGGTCATCGGTGCTGTCAGCCTGCGCACGCGCGGCGTCTACTTCATCATGATCACGCTGGCCTTCGCGCAGATGCTGTACTACCTGGCGGTCTCCAACAAGGCCTATGGCGGCGATGATGGTCTGTCGCTGCCGGGCCGTTCCACGCTCGGCGACGGGCTGGACCTCGCCGACGAGCGCACCTTCTACTACGTCACGCTCACGCTGGCGGTGCTGGCCTTCGTGGCGATGTGGCGCCTGCTCAACGCGCGCTTTGGCCATACCTTGCAGGCCATCCGCGAGAACGAGGTGCGCATGGAGGCGATCGGCTTTGCCGTCTACCGCTACAAGCTCACCGCCTTCGTCATCGCCGGTGCGCTGGCCGGCCTCGCCGGTGCCCTGCTGGCCAACCTGGGCAGCTTCGTCAGCCCGGCCATGATGCAGTGGAGCCAGTCCGGCATGCTGATGGTGATGGTCATCCTCGGGGGCGTGGGCCACCTGTGGGGCGGCGTGGCCGGGGCGGTGGTGTTCCTGCTGCTCGAAGAAGTGCTGAGCCACTACACCATCTACTGGCAGTTCCTGCTCGGCGCGGCGCTGCTGGCCGTGGTGCTGGCCGCGCCCAATGGGCTGATGAGCCTGTGGCGCCGCAAGGAGCGGGCATGACGGCCGTGCTGTTGCAGGTCCAGGGCCTGGTCAAGCGCTTCGGCGGCCTGGTGGCCACCGATCAGGCGCAGTTGGCGGTGCGCACGGGCGAGATCCACGCCCTGATCGGCCCCAACGGCGCCGGCAAGACCACACTGATCCAGCAGCTCTCCGGCGCGCTCGTGCCAGACGCCGGGCGGATCATCTTCGACGGCGCCGACATCACACCGCTGTCCATGCACGCGCGCGTGCACCGCGGCCTGGCGCGCTCCTACCAGATCACCAGCATCTTCCAGCGCCTGCCGGTGCTCGACAACCTGGCGCTGGCGCTGCAGGCACGCCAGGGCAGCAGCCTGCGCTTCTGGCACGCCGCGCGGGCCGAGGCGCAGCGTTATGCGCAGGCCGCGGCGGTCGCCGAACGCGTGGGCCTGGGCGAGCAGTTGCAGCTGCCCGCGGGCGCCTTGTCGCACGGCCAGCAACGCCAGTTGGAGGTGGGTATTGCCTTGGCCACCGGGGCCAAGCTCCTGTTGCTGGACGAGCCCATGGCCGGCATGGGCGCGGAGGAGTCCGAACGCATGGTGGCGCTGCTGCACAGCCTGCGTGGCGAGTGCACGCTGCTGCTGGTCGAGCACGACATGGACGCCGTGTTCCGTCTGGCCGACACCATCTCGGTGCTGGTGGCCGGCCGCGTGATCGCCAGCGGTGCGCCCGATGCGATTCGCGCCAACATCGAGGTACGGCGCGCTTACCTCGGTGACGACTTCGAGGTGCCGGCATGACCGCCCTGCTGCAAGTCGAACAGCTCGAAGCCGCCTACGGCAGCAGCCAGGTGCTGTTCGGCATTGATCTGACGCTGCCCGCCGGCGGCGTGGCCACGCTGCTCGGGCGCAACGGCATGGGCAAGACCACCACGGTGCGCTCCATCCTGGGCCTGACGCCGCCGCGCAGCGGCACGGTACGCTTTCTGGGCGAGCGCATCGACGGCCTGCGCCCGGACCGCATTGCCCGCATGGGGCTGGCGCTGGTGCCGGAAGGGCGGCAGATCTTTCCCAATCTGAGCGTGAGCGAGAACCTGCGCGCCTTCGCTGCCAGGCGCAACGCCAGCCGCGAACCGTGGACGCTGGAGCGGGTGTACGCCCTGTTCCCGCGCCTGGCCGAGCGCCATCGCAACATGGGCAACCAGCTCTCGGGTGGCGAGCAGCAGATGCTGGCCATCGGCCGCGCGCTCATGACCAACCCGCACCTGCTGGTGCTGGACGAGGCCACCGAAGGACTGGCACCCCTGATCCGCGAGGAAATCTGGTTATGCCTGGCGGCCCTGCGGGCGCAGGGGCAGAGCATTCTGGTGATCGACAAGTACGTGCAGCGGCTCATCGCGCTGGCCGACCAGCACACCATCATCGAGCGCGGACGCGTGGTCTGGGCCGGTCCCTCGGTGCAGCTGGCGGGCGAGCCCGCGATCTGGCACCGTTACATCGGCGTCTGAGGACGGGGCTGCAAGTCCATCCAAGCACTCGGGAAAACCCGGGTGTGGCTTAATTCTTGCGTCCAGCCACAGAAAAGCTGAATGCAACCTGACTGGAACGAGCCCTAACTATTTTTTCTATGAATCATCCATTCTTCGGCAAGCTGCTGGCTTGCATGCTGACGGTGACGGCGCCAATGGCCTGGTCGCAAGCGCCCGCGTCTGCAACGCCAGCCCAGGGCGACAGCTACAAGCTGGCCCAGTTGATCGACACCATACTGGTGCACAACCCTGATCTGCAGGCGGCCCGGCGTGCACGTGAGCAGGCGGCTGCAGGCGTGATCAGTGCCGGTGCCTTGGCGAACCCCCGGCTGGAATGGAGCGAAGGCAACAACCAGGCCCGGCTGGCCTCGGCCACGCCGGGGCGCACCAATGCCTGGGCCGTGTCGCAATTCATCGAGAATCCAGTACTGCGAGGCGAGCGCGTCGAGGGGGCGCGTGCGGTCGAACGGGGCAGCGGGTACCAGGTGGCCATGGTGCGCAACGAGCTGGTCGCCCAGGTCCAGCGGCGGGCCTTCGAGTATCTGCTGCGGCAGGCCGAGGCGCGGGCCCTGGCCGAAGACGTGAAGCTGCTGGAGCAGGTGCGCGAGCGTGTGCGCCTGCGGGTGGAGAGCGGCGAGGCAGCACGCTACGAAATCATCAAGGCCGATGCGGAAATCATCAATGCGCGCCAGCGTCAGCGCAACGCCGGGCTGCTGGCCGAACAGGCGCTGATTTCGCTCAACCGCCTGGCCGCCGGCCATCTGCCGGCGCAATGGTCGCTCAGCGGCATGCTGGACGAGGAGTTCCGCGTGGCGGAACTCGACGAGTTGCAGCGCCAGGCCCAGGCGCGCAACCCGGAGCTCAAGGCGCTGGAGAGCCAGCTGGAGCGTGCCCGCAAGCAGCTGGGGGTGGCGCGTGCCAGCCGCTGGCCGGGCGTGGAGCTGCGGTACAGCGAATCCACCGACGTCGAACTGCGCCACGGCGTGCTGGGCGTGCAGATGCAGATTCCGTTGCTGGACCAGCGGCGCGGCCCGATCGGCGAGGCCTCGGCCGAGATCGAACGTGTCCGCACCCGTCTGGAGGGGCGTCAGGCCGAGTTGCGGCAACAGGTGCTCCAAGCCTGGAAAGCGCTGGAGATGGCCCGCCTGCGCGTGGACGCCCTGGCCGAAGGCGCGATGCGCGAGGCCGAAGCGGCGTTGCGCGTGGCCCAGGCGGCCTACCGCTTTGGTGAGCGCGGCATCCTGGACGTGCTGGATGCACAGCGTGTGCTGCAGTCGGTGCGCTCCGATCTGCTGGACGCGCGCTACCAGCTGCAGGCTGCGCGCATCGACCTGGAATACCTGACCGGCCGTTACGCCGACGACACCCTTTGAGTTCCCGAGGAAACCCCATGCAATTCTTTTCCCATTCCGGTTTCAAGCCGGTCAAGAGTCTGGTCGGGCTGGCACTGCTGGCCAGTCTGCTGGCGATCAGTGCCTGCAGCGACAAGGAGGACGTTCCCACCGGCGTGGCGACGGCACCGGCCAACGATCCCCTGCTGATCACCATTGCGGCCGAGCAGGCTGCCAACTACAAGACCGGCGCCGTGGCAGAGGCGGAGGTGGCGCTTGTGCAGGAGCATCCGGGGCGCATCGAAGCCAACGAGCGCCAGGTGACCCGCATCGGCGCGTCCGTGACGGGCCGGGTGACGCAGGTGATGGCCGAACTGGGTGATACGGTGCGGGCCGGCCAGATGCTGGCGCAGCTCAGCAGCCCGGAGCTCACCACGTCCCAGCTGGCCTACCTGCGGGCGCGCTCCAACCTGGAGCTGGCCGAGCGGGCGGTCGAGCGGGCGCGCCAGCTCATCCAGGCCGACGTGATCGGTTCAGCCGAGTTGCAGCGCCGCGAGTC
>CALRMF020000115.1:0-8864 GCA_943369035.1 Curvibacter sp. AEP1-3 | reverse complement strand
GTCTCTTCCAGGCCCTCGATCCAGGTCACTGCGCGCTGGCTGCGCGCCGCGCGAAACTGCTGTGCCGGCGGTCGATCCGGCGTGAGCTGGAGCTGCGATTGCCCGGTGCTGGCGATCAGCTGGCCCGATGCCCCCCACAGCATGATGTCTCGGCCGCCCAGCTGTTCGCGCACGCGGTCGAGCGCCAGGCCGGCGGTCACGTCCGGCACATCCTGCAGCTGCTGCGCGGCGACACGCGTCTTGCCGGCCAGATCATTGGACAGCGTCTCCAGCGTGGTGCGGCCCAGGTTCAGGCCCGCCTCCAGCGCGCCTTCCACCTTGACATCGAACCAGCTCTCGATCGAACGCGCCACGAACTGGTAGGACACGACGTAGATCAGCATGCCGGGTGCAAAGCCGGCCAGCGCAAACACGGCAGCAAGCTTCACCAGCAGGCGACTGCCAAACCGGCCTTGCTGCAGGCGGCGCGCCAGGCGCCAAGCCATCCAGCCAATCACCAGCAGCAGCAGGGTGGCCACCACCACATTGACGGCAAACAGGCGTGTGTAGTTGCGCTCGTAGAGTTCGCGGTTGTTGGTGGCCTGCGTCAGCAGGAACAGCAGCACCAGGCCGATCGCCACCATGGCCGCCAGGCCCACCCCCAAGGTCCAGCGCAGGGCCTTGGAGTTCTGCAAACCCTGGCGCACACGGACTTCGACGTCCGGACGGCTCATTTCAGGCTCTCCAGCTCCAGGCGCTGGCTGGCGCTCGCACCGAGCGTCCAGTCACTCTGCCCCAAGGCGCCAATCTGCAGCGGCCGTGGCAGTTGCGAAGTGTCGAGGCGGAAGCGGAAGTCGAGCCGGTGGCGCGCCCCGGCCTCGATGTCGGCCAGCTCGGCAATACGCCAGCCTGAGATACGGCGGACGGCCGCCAGCGCCTCGTCCAAGGTCTCGAAACTCTGGTTCAAGGCCACCCCCAGTCCGCTGGAGGTGATCACCCCGGAGGACACCGCCATGCGCCAGCGGCGCGTCAGGGGCTGGAACGCCAGCCGCATGTGCCGCTGGGCACTGGCGACCTTCTTGTCGGTCCAGTACCAGCGCTCACGGTAGATCTCGGCCTCAGCCACGAAGAAGACAGCCACGCCCTTCAGAAGCGCCTCCTCCACCACGGGCGGCAAGTCGAACCGCAACCCGGCCGTGAGCATGACGCCATCCTGGCTGCGCTCGAGCCGCAGTTGCGTGACGTCGACGGCCGTTTCGGCCCAGACCGGGTCCGCCGGCAGGCCGATGGCCAGCAGGGCACCCAGCAGCCCGGCGGCCAGATCAAACCGCGCTTTTCTCCAGCAATGCGTAATAAAAGCCATCATGGTCACGGTTCTGATTGTCCGGGACGTCGCCATTTCCCAACGTGAAATTCGGCAATAAATGACCGGGCGATGGCAGCAAACGGGCCTGGGTGTTGTGCGCAAGAAACGTTTGGATCTGCTGCTCGCCTTCGGCCTTGAAGACCGAGCAAGTGCAGTACAGCAGGCGCCCGCCGGCCTTCAGCAGCGGCCACAGGGTCGACAGCAGGCGGGCCTGGATCGCCGCCAGTTGTGCGATATCGGTCTCGCGCCGCAGCCAGCGCACGTCGGGATGGCGCCGCACGATGCCCGATGCACTGCAGGGGGCATCGAGCAGGATGGCATCAAACGGCCGCCCATCCCACCAGGCGTCGGGCTGGCCGGCATCGGCCACCTGCACCCGGGCCCGCAGACCCAGGCGCGCCAGTGTCTGTCCGATGCGTTCGGCCCGCAATGGGTCGATCTCCAGCGCCGTGACCTCGCCGTCGGCCAGCTCCAACAGGTGCGCCGTCTTGCCGCCGGGGGCGGCGCAGGCATCCAGCACGCGCAGGCCAGGTGGCGCCTGAGGCCCCAGCAGCAGCGGTGCGGCCAGCTGGGCCGCGGCATCCTGCACCGAGACGACCCCGTCGGCAAAACCCGGAATCGCCTGCACCGGCAACGGCCTGGTCAACGTCACCCCATGCGCACCGTTGCGCCAGGCATCCAGGCCGGCCCCGCGCAAACATTGGAGATACGCCTCGACCGAGCTGCGGCGCCGGTTGACACGCAAGGTCATGGGCGCCTGCTGGTTGTTGGCAGCCAGGATCGCCTGCCAATTCTGCGGATAGTCGTGCTGCAGGCGCTCGATCCACCAGACCGGATGGTTCCAGCTGGCTACCGGGTCGGTTGCCGTCCGTGCCAGCAGCGCCTCGCGTTCCCGCAGGAAGCGGCGCAGGCAGCCGTTGACGAAGCCGGCCTGCCCGCGCAGTTCGGGGCTGCGCTTGGCGGCTTCCACGGCTTGGTTGACCAGCGTATGGCTCTCATAGGGGGCCTGGCCTTCGTCACAGGCCAGTGCCAAGGCGCTGCAGAGCAAGGCGTCGATGGCTGCCGACGGCTTGCGGGGTGCCAGGAGCCGACGCAACGCCTCGGCCCGTCCCAGGGCACGCAGCACCTGGTACGACAGCGCCTGCACACCAGGCCGCAGCACGGGAGGCACGTCCTCGAGCGCCGCCGTGCCCGAGACGCCACGACGGACGGCGGCCAGCACGCCAGCCGTGGCCTGCAGCTGCCGCCACAAGGCAATGCGGTGGTCGGCGTCACTCATGCGATCGTGTGCGCCGCCTTGTAGCCAAACAGCCAGGCCAGCAGATGCGCCGGAAACTGCTGGATTGCCGCGTTGTAGGCCTGCACCTGCTGATTGAACTCCTTGCGCGCCTTGTCGGCATGCAAGGTGATACGGCCCCATTGCTGCAGCAACACCGTTGGCAACGCCTCGCCGGCCAGATCGGGCGGCGTGTCACGCAGGCGAGCCCACGCCATGAACAAGGTTTCATGGGCCGTCTCGAGCGCCCGCATGGCGAGTGCATCCAGCGGATGGGCCCGGGCCGCCTTGAGCGACGATTCGAACTGACGCGCCGCCGCCAGAATGCCGGCACGCAAGTCGGTCTCTCCCGCATCGTCCGGCAAGGCAAAACTGCCCTGGACCAGCGTCACGTACTGGACGTATTGCATCTCCAGCGCGGCGAACGCCTGGATGGCCTGGGCGCGCAGACGAACCAACCGGTTGTAGGCCCCTACGGCCCAGAACAGCAGAACAGCCCAGCCGATCCAGATTACAAGCGAAATATCCATTCCTGTCGCCCCTCCAGCACGCAGAAAAAAGCCCCAAGCGCCGCTGACGGGCTTGGGGCTTGATGGTACGTCAGCCGTCGGGCTTATTCGCCGGCAGCCTCCGTATCGGCCTGGGCTTCACCCGCGAGCTCGGCGGCCTCCGCCTCGGCAATGGCGCGGCGCTCAGCCTCGTCCATGTTCTCGCGCACCTTGCGGGCCTGGTGATAGGCCATGCCGGTACCCGCCGGGATCAGGCGGCCGACGATGACGTTTTCCTTCAAGCCACGCAGGTCGTCGCGCTTGCCCATGATGGCGGCTTCGGTCAGCACACGGGTGGTTTCCTGGAAGGAAGCCGCGGAGATGAACGAGTCCGTGGACAGCGAGGCCTTGGTGATACCCAGCAGCAGGTTGGTGTAGGTCGCAGGGATCTTGCCTTCGGCGCGCAGTGCGTCGTTGGTGTTGAGCATCTCGGAACGCTCGACCTGCTCGCCGGCGATGTAGCCGGACTCGCCCGGGTTCTCGACCACGACGCGGCGCAGCATCTGGCGCACGATCACTTCAATGTGCTTGTCGTTGATCTTCACGCCCTGGAGTCGGTACACGTCCTGCACTTCGTCCACGATGTAGCGCGCCAGCTCTTCCATGCCCAGCAGACGCAGGATGTCCTGCGGATCAGCCGGACCGTCGACGATGCTCTCGCCCTTGTTGACCACCTGGCCTTCGTGCACCAAGATGTTCTTTTCCTTGGGCACCAGCTCTTCCCAGACCTTGCCTTCCGGATCGGTGATCTGCAGGCGCACCTTGCCCTTGGTCTCCTTGCCGAACGACACGGTACCGGTCATCTCGGCCAGGATGCCCTTATCCTTCGGGCTGCGGGCTTCGAACAGTTCGGCGACGCGCGGCAGACCGCCGGTAATGTCGCGGGTCTTCTGACCTTCCACCGGGATACGGGCCAGCACTTCGCCGGGGCCCACGTCCTGGCCGTCGCGCACCTGGATCAGGGCGCCGACCTGGAAGCCGATCGTCACCGAGTGGTCGGTACCAGGGATCTTGACCTCGTTGCCAGACGCATCCACCAGCTTGACCTGCGGGCGCACCACCTTGGCCGAGCCACGGCGCTTCGGGTCGATCACCACCAGGGTGGACAGGCCGGTGACTTCGTCCACCTGCTTGGCCACGGTCAGACCTTCCTCGACGTTCTCAAACTTCACCTGACCGGCGAACTCGGTGATGATCGGACGGGTCAGCGGATCCCAGTTGGCCAGGATGGTGCCAGCCTTGACCTGCTGGTCGGCCTTGACCGTCAGCACGGCACCGTAGGGCACCTTGTGACGCTCACGCTCGCGGCCGTGTTCGTCATGGATGACGATCTCGCCGGAGCGGGCAATCACCACCAGTTCGCCCTTGCTGTTGGTCACGTAGCGCATCGTGGCGTTGAAGCCGATGATGCCGTTGGACTTGGCTTCCACACTGGAGGCAATCGCCGCACGGGAAGCGGCACCACCGATGTGGAAGGTCCGCATGGTCAGCTGCGTGCCCGGCTCGCCGATCGACTGGGCCGCGATCACACCGACCGCTTCGCCCATGTTGACCAGACCGCCGCGACCCAGGTCACGGCCGTAGCACTTGGCACACAGACCGAAGCGGGTTTCGCAGGTCAGCGCGGTGCGCACGCGCACCTCGTCGACACCGGCGGCTTCCAGCTCTTCGATGGCGTCCTCGTCCAGCATGTTGCCGGCCGGCACCAGCACGGCGCGGGTTTCCGGGTGCAGCACGTCCTCGGCCGCGGTACGGCCCAGGATACGGTCGCGCAGCGACTCGATCACTTCGCCGCCCTCGACAATGGCGCGCATCAGCGAACCATCGTGGGTACCGCAATCGTCCTCGGTCACCACCAGGTCCTGCGTCACGTCCACCAGACGACGGGTCAGGTAGCCGGAGTTGGCGGTCTTCAGCGCCGTATCGGCCAGACCCTTGCGGGCACCGTGGGTCGAGATGAAGTACTGCAGCACGTTCAGACCTTCACGGAAGTTCGCCGTGATCGGGGTCTCGATGATGGAGCCATCCGGCTTGGCCATCAGGCCGCGCATGCCGGCCAGCTGACGGATCTGCGCTGCAGAGCCACGAGCGCCCGAGTCGGCCATCATGTAGATGGAGTTGAAGGACTCCTGATCCACTTCCTTGCCGTGGCGGTCGATGGTCTTTTCCTTGCGCAGCTGGTCCATCATCACCTTGGACACGGCGTCGCCAGCCTTGCCCCAGATGTCGACCACCTTGTTGTAGCGCTCACCAGCCGTCACCAGGCCCGAGACGTACTGCTGCTCGATGTCCTTCACTTCCTTCTCGGCGGCCTCGATGATCTCGTGCTTTTCCTTCGGCACCAGCATGTCATCGATACAGATCGAGATACCGGCCTTGGTGGCCAGGCGGAAACCGTTCTGCAGCAGCTTGTCGGCAAACACCACGGTCTCTTTCAGACCGCACTTACGGAACGAAGTGTTGATGAGCTTGGAGATTTCCTTCTTCTTCAGTGCCTTGTTCAGGTTCTCGAACGGCAGGCCCTTGGGCAGGATCTCGGACAGCAAGGCGCGGCCGACGGTGGTTTCCACCATCTTGGTCGACGGCGTGAACTCGCCGGTCGCCTTGTCCTTGGTCCACTCGGTCAGACGCACGTTGATCTTGGCGGTGAGTTCCACCACACCGGCGTCGAGTGCGCGCTGCACTTCGCCGATATCGGCAAACACCATGCCCTCGCCCTTGCCGTTGATGCGCTCACGGGTCGTGTAGTACAGACCCAGCACCACGTCCTGCGACGGCACGATGGACGGCTCGCCCGAGGCCGGGAACAGCACGTTGTTGGAGGCCAGCATCAGGGTGCGGGCTTCCATCTGGGCTTCCACCGACAACGGCACGTGCACAGCCATCTGGTCACCGTCGAAGTCGGCGTTGAAGGCCGCGCAGACCAGCGGGTGCAGCTGGATGGCCTTGCCTTCGATCAGGATGGGCTCGAAGGCCTGGATGCCGAGGCGGTGCAGCGTCGGCGCGCGGTTCAGCAGCACCGGGTGCTCCTTGATCACCTCTTCCAGGATGTCCCACACCACCGGCGTGCCGGATTCCACTTCCTTCTTCGCCGCCTTGATGGTGGTGGCGATGCCCATGGCTTCCAGGCGCGAGAAGATGAAGGGCTTGAACAGCTCCAGCGCCATCAGCTTGGGCAGGCCGCACTGGTGCAGCTTGAGGGTCGGGCCCACGGTGATGACGGAACGGCCCGAGTAGTCGACGCGCTTGCCCAGCAGGTTCTGGCGGAAGCGACCGGACTTGCCCTTGATCATGTCGGCCAGGGACTTGAGGGCGCGCTTGTTGGCGCCCGTCATGGCCTTGCCACGGCGGCCGTTGTCCAGCAGGCTGTCCACGGCTTCCTGCAGCATGCGCTTCTCGTTGCGCGCGATGATCTCCGGCGCCTTGAGCTCCAGCAGGCGACGCAGACGGCTGTTGCGGTTGATGACACGGCGGTACAGGTCGTTCAGGTCGGAGGTCGCGAAGCGGCCGCCATCCAGGGGCACCAGCGGACGCAGGTCCGGCGGCAGCACGGGCAGCACGTCCAGGATCATCCACTCGGGCTTGATGCCAGACTTCTTGAACGCCTCCAGCACCTTCAGGCGCTTGGCGTTCTTCTTGACCTTCATCTCGGAACCGGTCAGGTCGCCTCGCAGGCGCTCGATCTCCTGCTCGATATCGATGCTCTCCAGCAGTTCCTTGATGCCTTCGGCGCCCATCTTTGCGGTGAACTCGTCACCGTATTCCTTGACCTTGGCGTCGTAGTCGTCCTCGGACATGATGCTGAACTTCTTCAGCGGGGTCATGCCGGGGTCGGTCACGACATAGGCTTCGAAGTACAGCACGCGCTCGATGTCGCGCAGTGTCATGTCCAGCACCAGGCCCAGACGCGACGGCAGGGACTTCAGGAACCAGATGTGGGCGCAGGGCGCGGCCAGGTCGATGTGACCCATGCGCTCACGGCGCACCTTGGTCTGCGTGACTTCAACGCCGCACTTCTCGCAGATCACGCCGCGGTGCTTGAGGCGCTTGTACTTGCCGCACAGGCACTCGTAGTCCTTGATCGGGCCAAAGATCTTGGCGCAGAACAGGCCGTCGCGCTCGGGCTTGAAGGTACGGTAGTTGATCGTCTCGGGCTTCTTCACCTCACCGAAGGACCAGGAACGGATCTTCTCGGGCGAGGCCAGGCCGATCTTGATGGCATCGAAATGCTCATCCGGCGTGAACTGCTTGAACAGGTCGAGTAGTGATTTCATAGGACTCTATCCCTTCAAATTAAGAGCGTTCCAGTTCAATGTCGAGGCCCAGGGAACGGATTTCCTTGACCAGCACATTGAACGATTCCGGCATGCCCGCTTCGATGGCGTGCTCGCCCTTGACAATGTTTTCGTACACCTTGGTACGGCCCTGCACGTCGTCGGACTTGACGGTAAGCATTTCCTGCAGGGTGTAGGCGGCGCCGTAGGCTTCCAGCGCCCACACTTCCATCTCGCCGAAACGCTGGCCGCCGAACTGGGCCTTGCCGCCCAGCGGCTGCTGGGTGACCAGGGAGTACGGGCCGGTCGAGCGGGCGTGCATCTTGTCGTCCACGAGGTGGTGCAGCTTCAGATAGTGCATGTAGCCCACGGTGGTGGTGCGCTCGAAAGCGTCGCCGGTGCGGCCGTCGTACAGCTGCGCCTGGGTCCGGGTGGCGGTCAGGCCCTTGGCCTTGGCCACATCGTCCGGATAGGCCAGCTTGAGCATGTCGCGGATCTCCTGCTCGGTGGCGCCGTCGAACACAGGCGACGCAAACGGCACGCCGCTGGTCAACTCCTGTGCCATCTTGCGCACTTCGCCATCCGACAGCTGGCCCAGGGTTTCCTTGCGGCCAGTGCTGTTGTAGATCTTCTCCATGAACTCGCGGATCTCGGCAGTGGCGGCTTCACGCTGAAGCATGTCACCGATGCGTTGACCCAGACCTTTGCCGGCCCAGCCCAGGTGCACTTCCAGCACCTGGCCGATGTTCATGCGCGAGGGCACGCCCAGCGGGTTCAGCACGATGTCGACAGGGGTACCGTCGGCCATGTACGGCATGTCTTCCACCGGGGTGATCTTGGAGACCACGCCCTTGTTACCGTGGCGGCCGGCCATCTTGTCGCCAGGCTGCAGGCGGCGCTTGACGGCCAGGTAGACCTTGACCATCTTGAGCACGCCAGCGGGCAGCTCGTCGCCTTGGGTGAGTTTCTTGCGCTTTTCCTCAAACGCCAGGTCGAAGCTGTGGCGCTGCTGTTCGATCGAGTTCTTGATCGACTCCAGCTGCGACGCCACATCATCATCGGCCGGACGGATGTCGAACCAGTGGAACTTCTCGACCGAAGCCAGGTAGGCCTTGTCGATCTTCGTGCCCTTGGCCAGCTTGTTCGGACCGCCGTTGGCGACCTTGCCGGTCAGCAGCTTCTCGATACGGTCGAAGGCATCGGCCTCCACGATGCGCAGCTGGTCGTTCAGGTCCAGGCGGAAGCGCTTGAGTTCATCGTCGATGATCTGCTGGGCGCGTTTGTCACGCTGGATGCCTTCACGGGTGAAGACCTGCACGTCGATCACGGTGCCCTGCGAGCCCTGGTCCACGCGCAGCGAGGTGTCCTTCACGTCGGAAGCCTTCTCGCCGAAGATGGCGCGCAGCAGCTTCTCTTCAGGC